>JAHJYN010000308.1 GCA_018826885.1 Alphaproteobacteria bacterium
AAGGAAGGCTATCGCGTCGTGGTGGCCGGCGACGGTGAAGAGGGTCTGGTCCAGATCGACGAGCGCCTGCCGGATCTGGTGCTGCTGGACTGGATGCTGCCCAAGGTGTCGGGCATCGAGGTCTGTCGGCGCATCCGCGGACGGCCCGAGACCCGCAACCTGCCGATCATCATGCTGACCGCGCGCGGTGAGGAAACCGACCGCGTGCGCGGTCTGGACACCGGCGCCGACGACTATCTGACCAAGCCGTTTTCCATGACCGAGCTGATCGCCCGGATCCGCGCCGTGCTGCGCCGCATCCGGCCGGGTCTGGCCGACGACCGGATCAACCACGGTGATATCGTCATCGACAGGGTGGCCCACCGGGTGCGCCGGGCGGGCAAGGAAATTCACCTGGGCCCGACCGAATTCCGGCTGCTGGACCATTTCATGCAGCACCCGGGCCGGGTGTTCAGCCGCGAACAGCTGCTGGATGCGGTCTGGGGCTCGGACGTCTATGTCGAGGCCCGCACGGTCGACGTGCACGTCGGCCGCCTGCGCAAGGCGCTGAGCGTCGAAGGCACAGCCAACCCGATCCGCACGGTCCGCTCGGCGGGCTATTCGCTGGATCTGGACGGGTAGGGCGTGTCGGGGCCGTCCGACCGGCTCGACCTCAGCGGGCGCTGGGCGGGCGTCTTTTTCTACCCGGACGGCGCCCCGGACGACTTCGTTCCGACCAGCTTTCTGGCGATACTGGACGAGCACGGCAGCCACTTTACGGGCCAGACCACGGAGCGGGATTACTGGAGCCCGGTCGGCGCCGACCTGCACGCCGTTCTGGAGGGGCAGCGGACGGGGCTGTCGCTGGCCTTCACCAAAGTTCCGGACGGCGGGCGGATCACGATTGAATATGTCGGCGAGCTGACCCCCGATGGCCAGACCATCCGGGGACGGTGGCATATCCTCGGCAACTGGTCCGGCACGTTCGAAATGCGGCGCCACCTCGGCGCCCGCGACGGTGCCGTGGAGCGTTACACGTCGGTGCCGCTGACGTACGGCTAGGCGGCCGGCGCACTGGACCTTCAGGGGTCGCAAAGGCAAGATAAGCCCGCACCGGCAGAGGTCTGACGCATGCCTGTATTCGGAATGATTGTAGCTGCGGCCGTGCTGGCGGTCTCGCCCTGTGATGCGCCGGAGGGCACGGCAATGCTGCTGGACGCCGATGCGCGGATCATCGTGATCGGGGAGTTGCACGGCACCGCCGAGGTTCCGGCGGCCTTTGCGGAAATGGTATGCGAGGCGGCGCAGCGCGGGCCGGTGACCGTGGCGCTGGAACTGCCGCAAGGCATGCAGCCGGAGATGGATGCTTTCCTGGCCGCCCCGGACGATGCCGCCGCCCTGCTGGCGCTGGAGGGCACCCATTTCCTGAACCCCCGGATGGCAGATGGCCGCACCAGCCTGGCCATGGTGGGGATGCTAAACCGGATCCGGGCGCTGCGGGCCGAGGGGCTGGATGTGACCATCCACCTGTTCCAGCCGTCCACGCGCCGTCCGAGCGGGTTCGAGCAGAGCTGGTACGAGTTGGATATGGCCAAGGCGCTGGCCGAGGGCATCTATGCCCGCCCGGAGTCGAGGGTACTGGTGCTGGTCGGCAATCTCCACGCCCGCAAGGTCGGGATTGCCGAAATCCCCGAAGTGGGGCTGCCCGCCATCGCGCATTTGCCAGCAATGGAAGTTCTGGCCCTGAAGGTGGCCCAGCAGGGGGGCGAGGCGTGGAACTGCGGTTCTGAGTGTGGGGCCAGTCCTATCCGGCCGACCTATGACGCCAGCGCCCGTGGCGTCATCCTGGAGCCGGATGACGAGGGAGCGTACGATGGCCTGCTGGCGGTCGGACCGGCGACGGCATCGCCGCCGATCCGTGCCGAATAATCAGACGCCCGTGCCCGCCTCCAGCGCATAGACCTTGGCGCAGTATTCGCAGGTGACGTGGATCTTGCCGTCGGGCTCGACCATTTCGGCGCGTTCCTCGTCGGTGAAGCTGTCGAGGACGGTGGCGATGCGGTCGGGCGAGCAGCGGCACAGGGCCGCGAGCGGCTGGCCGGCCTCGAGGCGGACGCCGTCCTCGTGGAACAGGCGGTAGAGCAGGGTCTCGGACGGCACCCGGGGGTCGATCAGTTCGTCGGCGCTGATGGTGTTGAACAGGGCCCGGGCGCGGGTCCAGGCGTCGTCGGTCTCGCCGCGGGTGGTGTCGGCGGCGAGGCGCTGGATCATCATGCCCCCGGCGCGCCAGCCGCTGCCGGTCTCGTCGATCAGGTGGCCCACGGCGAGCCGGACCTCGGTCGGGATCTGTTCGGACTGCTGGAAATAGTGTTCGGCGCACAGGGCGAGGCTGTCGCCCTCGATCGGGGTGATGCCCTGATGGCGGTCGAAGTCCGGACCCTGGTCGAGGGTCATGACGAAGACGCCCTTGCCCAGCAGGCGGTGCGCGCCGGGGCGGGCGTCATCGGCGGTGAGGGCGGCCAGTTCGCCCTCGTCATAGCGGCAGTAGCCGCGGAGGGTGCCCTCGGTGCCATAGTCACAGACGACGTAGCGCACCGGGCCGTCGCCCTGGGCCTGAACGATCAGCCGCCCGTCGAACTTGAGCGCCGAACCGATCAGGGCGGCGAGGGCACAGGCTTCGCCCAGCAGTTCGGCGACCGGGGCCGGATAGGCATGCGCCGACAGCACGGCATCGATGGCCGGACCCATACGAACGATCCGGCCGCGCACGGGCTGGTCCTCGATCTGGAAGGCGGCAACCCGGTCGTCGGGCAGGCGGGAGGCGTCGGTCACGTCACTATCCTGTGAAAGGCGAAGGCGCACAGATAGGGGGTGGCGGCGACCAATTTAAGCCCTTGCAAGCGTTGCCTTATGATAAGGGCGGAAACCGCGAGGGGCCTGTGCCGTTGTTCTGTCGGCCCCCACTGTGAACGAAGGCGTCTGATGTCCAAGCCCCAGCTGAAACCCCTCAAGGATCAGGCGATCGTCATCACGGGGGCGACCTCGGGCGTCGGGCTGACGACGGCGCGACGCGCGGCGCGGGCCGGGGCCTGTGTGTTCCTGATCGCGCGCGGCGAACAGGACCTGAAGACCCTGTGCGAGGACATCCAGGGCCAGGGCGGACGCGCGGCCTGGGCGGTGGCCGATGTTGCCGATTACGACGCCCTGGCGGAGGCCGCCGACAAATGCCGGCGGCTGTTCGGCGGGTTCGATACCTGGGTGAACAATGCCGGGGTGTCGATCTTTGGCCCGATCCGCGAGACCACGCTGGAGGACCAGCGGCGCCTGTTCGAGACCAACTACTGGGGCGTGGTCAACGGCTCACTGATTGCGGTCGAGCATCTGCGCGGTCGACCCGGTGGCGGGGCCATCGTCAATGTCGGCTCGATCCTGTCCGATGCCCCCATCCCGCTTCAGGGCATCTATGCGGCGTCGAAGCATGCGGTGAAGGGGTTCACCAATTCGCTGCGTATCGAGCTGCTGCGCGAGAAGGCGCCGGTGTCGCTGAGCCTGGTCAAGCCGGCGGCGATCGACACCCCCTATAATCGCCACGCCCGCAATCTGACGGGGCAGGCGGTGCAGAACCCGCAGCCCGTCTATGGCACCCATGTGGTGGCCGATACGGTGCTGTATTGCGCCAGCCATCCGATCCGCGAGATCACGGTCGGCGGGGGCGGGCGACTGATCGCCTCCTTCTATTCGGCGCTTCCGGGGGTTGCAGAGCCGCTGTTCGCGCGCTTTGCTCCGTCCATGATGCGCGACAAGAGCCACGACTATCACCCCTGGGACGACGGCCTTTACGACCCGACCAATGACGGCCTGGCCGATGAGCTGCACTACCCGGTAGTGCGCCGGTTCAGCACCCTGGCCGAGGTGCGCAAGCATCCCGGGATCGCCGGGGCGGTGGTGGCGCTGTTGGTGTCGGTCGGCATCGGTTATGTGCTCCTGAACCAGAAGTCGGGGCCGACGCGGTTCGAGCGCTGGAAGGCGCAGGCGGACCCGCGCCGCTGGCGGATGCCTGCCGTTCCCGCCATGCCGTGGCTGTCGCGGCTGCGGTCTGAGGGCATGGATGGACGGCTGGACGCCCTGCAGGCCGAACTGGACCGCTATGGCGGACGCGCGCGTCGGGGGCTGGAGCAGGCGGGCGGTCGCGCCCGGCGCTATGCTTCGGATGCCGGGGGCTATGCCCGGGACCACGCGAAGGAGGGTGGGGCCGTCGCGGCCACCGTCGCCCTGCTGGGGGTTCTGGCCGCCGTAGCGCTGAAGGCCCGGCAAAACGACGACTGAGCCGTTGCTGCAACTGCGAAGGTGGGTCAAGGTCGGGCCATGTCCGACGCGCCCACACTGATTTTCGACTTCGATTCGACGCTGGTCGGCTTCGAGACGCTTGAGGTGCTGGCCGAGCTGGCGCTGGAGGGGACCCCGGAGGCCGGGGCGATCCGCGCCGAGATCGCGGCCCTGACCGATCAGGCCATGGCAGGCGGGCTGGGCTTTGATGAGGCCCTGACGCGGCGGCTGACCCTGCTGCCGCTGACGCGGGACCATGTGCAGGTGCTGGCCGATCGGGCGGTCGGGCGACTGGCGCCGTCGGTGGCGCGCAATGTCGAGACCCTGCGGGCTCACGCCGATCGGCTGGTGATCGTATCCGGGGGCTTTCGCGAGGTGATCGCGCCGGTCGCGCGGCATCTGGGCGTGCCGGACGACCGGGTGCTGGCCAATGACCTGACCTACGATGCCGATGGCCGGGTGACCGGGGTGGACCGCGCCAATCCCCTTTCGGCGGACGGCGGCAAGGTGACGGCCATCCGCGCGCTGGGCCTGCCGGGACCGGTGGTGATGATCGGCGACGGCTGGACCGATGCCGAGGTGCGTCTGGCCGGCCTGGCTGATCGGTTTCATGCCTTCTGCGAAGTTGTGCGCCGCCCGCGCGTCGTCGAGGCCGCCGACTCGGTCGTGGTGTCGCTGGATGAGGTGCTTCATGCCGAGGGGCTGATCGGGCGGTGGTCCTATCCGCGCAGCCGGATCAAGGTTCTGTTGCTGGAGTCGATCCACCCGGCGGCGGTCTCGGCGCTGGAGGAGGCCGGCTATTCGGTCGAGTGCGAGGCCGGTGCCCTGGATGAAGACGCCCTGATCGAACGCCTGAAGGGCGTGCATGTGCTGGGGCTGCGGTCCAAGACCGGGCTCAGCGAGCGGGTGATCGATGCGGCAGACCGGCTGATGGCGGTCGGGGCGTTCTGCATCGGCACCAACCATATCGATCTGGAGGCCGCCAGCCGCCGGGGTATTGCGGTGTTCAATGCGCCCTATTCGAACACCCGCTCGGTGGTCGAACTGGCGATCGGGCTGGTGATCACCCTGATGCGGGGCGTGGTGGACCGCTCGGCCGCGATGCACGCGGGGCGCTGGAACAAGAGCGCCCGGGGATCGCGCGAGCTGCGCGGCAAGACGCTGGGGATCGTCGGCTATGGCGCCATCGGCTCGCAGCTGTCGGTGCTGGCCGAGGCACTGGGCATGCGGGTCATCTATCACGATCTGTCGGAGCGGCTGGCGCTCGGCAATGCCCGGCCGGTGATCACGCTGAACGATCTGCTGGCCGAGGCCGATGTCGTCAGCCTGCACGTCGACGGGCGGGCGGGGAACCACCGTCTGATCGGGGCGGGCGAACTGGCGCGGATGAAGCCGGAGGCGGTGCTGATCAATCTGTCGCGCGGCCATGTGGTCGATATCGACGCCCTGGCCGGGGTCATGCGCGCGGGACGACTGGGCGGCGCAGCCATCGACGTCTTTCCGGAGGAGCCCCGGACGAATCAGGACCCGTTCGACAGCCCCCTGCGCGGCCTGGCCAATGTGATCCTGACGCCGCACGTCGGCGGATCGACCGAGGAGGCGCAGGAGGCCATCGGGGCGTTCGCAGCGTCTCGCCTGCTGGGCTATCTGAACCGGGGTGACACGACCTTCTGCGTCAATCTGCCGAATGTGCAGCTGTCGGACGTGCAGGGAGCGCACCGGTTGCTGCACATCCACCAGAACCAGCCGGGCGTTCTGGCGGCCCTGAACCAGGCCCTGTCGGTGGCCGGGCTGAACATTCTGGGCCAGCATCTGAAGACGGACGGGCGCACCGGCTACGTCATCACCGATGTGGACCGGGATTATCAGGCCGGGGCGCTGGAGAGCCTCAGGAGTGTGCCCGGGACGCTGCGGTTTCGATCTCTCTACTGAAGGTTTCCCTTGCGGCATCTTGCGCGGCGACCACAGGCGCGCGCAGACTGTTGCCAACAGTCGCGTCTGACGACTGAGGGAGGTTCACATCATGTCACGATTCATGCGCACTGCCGCCGCTGCGGCCCTGACCCTTGCCGCGGGCGCCGCCCTGGCAGGGACGGCTAACGCCCAGAGCTACGACCGTCTGGTCGTGTTCGGCGACAGCCTGAGCGACAACGGAAACCTGTTCCTGTTTACCGGGGGGACGCAGCCGCCGGCCCCGTTCTACTTCCAGGGCCGGTTCTCGACCGGGCCGGTGTTTGTCGAGCTGCTGGGCTTCAGCCTCGGTCGGTTCGCCGCCGGGGATTCGAACGCCGGCAGCATCAACTATGCCTTCGGCGGTGCCCGCACCGATCTGGCCGGAGCGCCTCCGGGTATGCGGACCCAGCTGAACGCCTATCTGGGCGGCGGCGGGACCTTTGATTCCAGCGACCTGGTCAGTGTCCTTGGCGGCGCCAACAACATCTTCCAGGGCCTGCCGGCCGCCGGGGCCTCGGCCAATCCGGCCGGCGCCATTCAGGTGGTGTCGCTGTCGGCAGCCGCCGACATCAATCTGATCGTCGACAATGTGGCGGCCGCCGGTGCCGGTACGGTCCTCGTGTCCAACCTGCCGAAGCTGAGCCTGACGCCGCAGTTTCGCGGAACGACGGCGGCACCGCTGGCGGACTACGCCGTGACGACCTTCAACGGTGCCCTGCTGACCGGCCTGAACACGGTGGCGGCCAACCGGCCCGGCACCAACATCATCCTGATGGACCTCTTCAAGATCGGTGACACCATCGCCGGCAACCCGACGGCGTTTGGCGTGACCAATGTCACCCAGCCCTGTTTCAACCAGGTGGCGCTGACGCTGTGCTCCAACCCGGACGACTATTTCTATCTGGACGGGGTGCACCCGACGGCGGCCGGCCACCGGGCGATTGCCAGCCTGGCCAATGACTATCTGTATTACGGCGATCGGGGTGCAGCCACGACGCATCAGGGTGAGCTGTCGATGCGCCAGCGCGAGGACTCGCTGGACCTGGGCTCGGAAGCCCTGTCGGGCTGGGCGGCCTGGGAGCCCGGCCGCACCACGGTCGATGTGAGCCTGACGGGCGATACCACCGACGTCGACTCGCGTGGTCTGGCCCCGGCGGCCAAGGTCGAGGGTCAGGGCATCCGTCTGGCCATCGATCACAGCATCTCCGACGGCTGGCGCATGGGCTTTGCCGGCAGCTATCGCCAGGCCGAGACCGTTGCCGGACCGACCCGGTTCGACAGCGAGAATTTCTCGTTCGACGCCTTCGTCGGCTGGCGCTCGGGCCCGCTGTTCGCCAACGTCACGGCGGGCGCGGCGCGCGACACCTATGACGACATCCTGCGCAGCACCGGCGTCGGCCCGGTGGTCCACACCGGCGAGACCGAGGGCTACAGCCGCGGTGTCCGGGTGCAGGGCGGGACCTGGTTCGACATGGGCGGCATCGCCCTGTCGCCCCGCGTCGCCGTGACCTGGGCCTCGACCGACGTCAGCGGCTATATCGAGCAGGGCGTCGCCGCCCAGTACGCCTATGAAGACCGCACGGTCGAGGGCATCACCGGCGAGGTGACGCTGCGCGCCGAAAGCGGCATCGAGGGGGTCACCTTCTATGTCGAGGGCGGCTGGCGCGAGAGCCTGGACGACAGCTCCGATCCGGTCGGAACCGGCATCGCCGGCAGCCCGTCCCAGGTGCTGTACCGCACGATCGAGGATCCCATGGGCGGCCAGCTGCTGGCCCAGATGGGGCTTGAAGTCGACTGGGGTCCGGCCATGGTCGGCCTGGGCCTGAAGGGTCGTTACGGCGAGCATGCCGACAGCTTCGTCGGCGGGATCACCCTGCGGATGCCGCTGAACTAGGCGACACCTGACCTGCACGAGAAGGGGCGGGGCCGAATGGCTCCGCCCTTTTTTTCATGCCCAAACAGACGGTTGCGGCGGTGCGACGTCCTGACGCGTCGGATGCCTCATTCTCGTCCAAGGGGAACGGCACAAGGCCCCCTCATTCGAAAGTGACCGGTCTCGGCCCCTGGGGCTGCCGTTCCACCCGCTGCATGATCCAGAACGGAGACGCCGCCTGATGCGACGCCTTGACGCCCGCCTGCGCACCCTTGCTACCCAATCCGGCCAGTCCCTTGGCCTAGTGGCCGTGGCTGTACTGGCCATGGCGGCGGCGCCGATCTCCGTGCCTGTCGGCGACGATCCGCTGGGCGTGACGGACAAGGGACCGGTCGCGCCGCCCGTCGTGGCTGTGGCCGAACCGGCCGGGCCGGTGACCCGCGAGATCCGGTTCGAGGCCCCGCTGAAGGGCTATCCGATCAATTCCCGCTTTGGCATGCGTCGTCTGGGTGGGGAGGGCGCCGCGCGTCCGCACAACGGCGTCGACATGGCGGCACCGACCGGCACGGGTGTGTTCTCGGCCGCCGAGGGCGTGGTGATCCGCACCGGATATCAGCCCGAAGGCTATGGCCGCTTCGTTGAGGTGGCCCACCCGAACGGTATGACGACCCTGTATGCCCATATGAGCCGCGTGGACGTGGCGACCGGTATGGGGGTCGGCGGCGGAGATCGCCTCGGCCTGGTCGGGTCGACCGGCTATTCGACCGGTCCGCACCTGCATTTCGAGGTCCGCCGGGGCGGCACGCCGATCAATCCGGCGCGCGTTCTGGACCGCAGCTTTGAAGTCGTGGTGATCGAGGCGTCCTGAGCCTCACCCGTGGGATCATGACAGGGAATTCATGAAAACCGACGTCGTTCCCGCGCGGCCAAGGTTGTCAAACACCCTTTACATACCCTAGGACTCGTTTCGACCAAGAGTTTCCAAGGGGGGCGAATATGGACGCCGCACTGAGTCTGACCGACATCAGCAAACGCTATGGAGGGTTTCAGGCCGTCAAGGATCTGAGCTTTTCCGTGCCGAAGGGCAGCATCTGTGGCTTTCTGGGGCCGAACGGGGCGGGCAAGACCTCGACCCTGCGGATGATCCTGGGGCTGCAGCCGCAAACGTCGGGGACCCTGAGCATTCTGGGGGCCGGCGATGGCCGCAGCGTGCGGGACCGGATCGGCTTCCTGCCCGAAGAGCGGGGCCTCTACAAAAAGATGACGCCGGTCGACGCGATCGCCTTTTTTGGGGCGCTGAAGGGCCTGCCGACGGGCGAGGGCCGCAAGCGCGCCCGGGTGATGCTGAAGCAGCAAGGGTTGGAGCACGCCCAGGCCAAGAAGATGAAAGAGCTGTCCAAGGGCATGGCCCAGAAGGTGCAGCTGATCGCCTCGGTCGTGCACAAGCCGGAGTTCGTGATCCTGGACGAGCCGTTTTCGGGCCTCGATCCGGTCAACCAGCAGGGTCTGGAAGAGATGATCCGCGGGCTGGCCGCCGATGGCGCCACCGTCCTGTTCTCGACCCACGTCATGCAACACGCCGAGCGGCTGTGCGACAAGGTGGTGCTGCTGGCCCGGGGTCAGAAGGCGTTCGAGGGCACGGTCGAGGAGGCCAAGGCCACCACCCGCCGGTTCCTGGAACTGGAGGGCGAGATCGCCACAGACGCCGCAAAGGCCCTGCCGGGCGTGGTGTCGGTCGAGACCGTACGCAGCGACGGCCCCGTGCAGGTGCTGAAGGCCGAACTGGCCTCGGGCGGACGCGGACAGGAGGCGCTGAAGGCGGCGTTCCTGAATGGTCTGGACGTGCGGCGCTTTGAGCTGCGCGAGCCGACCCTGCATGATGCCTTTATCGGCCTGACGGGGGATGACCCCGATCAGGACCAGACCGTTCGCCGCGAGAGCCTGGAGGCCGCCCGATGAGCCGCACTCTTCTGATCGCCCGGCGGGAATATGCCGCCTATGCCATGACCGTCGGCTTCTGGCTGTCGCTGCTGGCGTTTCCACTTTTCGGCCTGCTCGGTGGCGGCTTCGCCTATCTGGTCAAGACCTCCGAGCCGGAGCGTGAGGTGGTCCTGATCGAAGAAGGCGCGGAGGCCACTGGTCTCGCCGCCATCGTGCGGGACGCGTTGGCCGAGGATGCCGAGCGGCAGGCCGCGGAGGCCCGGGAAGTCGTGGAAGCGGCGGAGAAGGCGACCGGCGCCCCGGTGCAGCCCGCGGTGGCAGAGGCGGCAGCATCCGCCACCCGGTCCTCAATCCGCTTCGTCGAGGCTCCCGCCGACCTCGCAGCCTCAACGCCGGGCGAGGCGCAGGATGAGTTGCTTCGCCAGTATCTCGGCAAGGACATTCCCAAGTCGGAGCGTCTTGATGCGGTGGTCTTTCTGACGCGCGTTGACGGCAAGCCGACGGCCCGGGTCTGGAGCGCCAACGCCACCGATGGAGCGGTTCGACGGTTCGTGGGCGATGCTCTGAAATCCGCCAATCGGCGAGAGGTCTTCGCAGCTGCCGGGATCAATCCTGATGTGGTGATCGAAACCGAGACCTACGATCCGGATGTGCAGAGCTTCTCGCCCCAGTCGCTGAGTGGCGGGGCCGTGACCGACCGGGACAAGATTCCGCTACTGATCGGCCTGGCGAGCAGTTTTCTGCTGTGGTCGCTGGTGATAACCGGTGCCTCCATCCTGCTGAACAGTGTGATGGAGGAGAAGTCGAACAAGATCCTTGAGGTGCTGCTGTCGTCAGCGTCGGCGACTGAAATTCTGGCCGGTAAGGTTCTCGGGGTGGCGTTGCTCACGGTGACGGTCCTTCTGGCCTGGGGCGGTCTGGGCGCGATCGGACTGATCACGGCCGCTCCGGGCTGGGCTGCGGACGTGGGCACGGCGCTGCTGGATGGCGGGCTGATCTTCTACTTCCTCGCCTACACGGTCGGTGGCTATCTGATGTATGCGGTGTTGTTTGCCGCCATCGGGGCCTTCTGCGAGACGCCGCGCGACGCCCAGACGCTGATGGGGCCGATCATGATGGTGCTGGTGGTGCCGTTGCTAGTCGTGCAACTGACACTGAACACGCCGGACTCGCCGATTGTTCGTATCCTGTCGTGGGTGCCCTTCTTCACCCCCTTCCTGATGCCCGCCCGGGTGCCGTCCGAGCCCCCGATGATCGAGGTGATCGGCACCATGGCCGGCATGTTTGCCTTTGCCCTGCTGATGGTGTGGATCGCCGGACGCGCCTTCCGCGCCGGGGCCCTGTCGGACGTCAAGCTGAGCTGGAAGAGCTTTGCCGGCGCCATCCGGGGCGGGGGGCGGTAAGCCCCCGTTTCACCTCCCCGTCTGTGACGGGGAGGGGGACCGCCCGGGCGCCTCAGCCCGGGGGGTGGTGGGGGCGGCGCTGCGGTGTGCGGTTCGCTCGCGAACGACCCGGACGATGAAGGCCAGCACGCCATCCAATTCGTCCCGCACATCCAGTGCGGCGATCCGTACGACCCGTATGCCTTGGGCGGCCAACCAGCGTGTTCGACGCCGGTCATGCTCGATCTGGTCGGGGTGGTTGTGGCCTTGCCCATCCACTTCGACCGCCAGGCGTGCGGCCGCGCAATAAAAGTCGAGGATGAAGGGGCCGCAGGGATGCTGGCGCCTGAACTTGCAGCCTTCCAGCCGGCGTGCGCGCAGCCTGACCCAGAGCCGGGCTTCCGGGGGACTCATGGGTCGCCTCAGCCGCTTGGCACGCATGTGGGTGATGCTGTCTCCCATGCACGACAAAGTGGCATAACGAGAGCATATTAGCAACTTTTAAGGGTGGCGCCGCCCCCTCCTGACCGCTGCGCGGTCTGTCCTCCCCATTCGCCTCCGCGAATGGAGAGGTGAAACAAGAAGGCCGCCCTGGTTGCCCGGGGCGGCCTTTGTGTATTCAGCGATGCGCCGGGTCTTACCGGGGACGCGGCTTGGGCATCGGCAGCAGGCCTTCGCGCTGGGCGCGCTTGCGGGCCAGCTTGCGGGCGCGACGGACAGCCTCGGCCTTTTGACGGGCGCGCTTTTCTGACGGCTTTTCGTAGTGCACGTGGCGCTTCATTTCACGGAAGCTGCCTTCGCGTTGCATCTTCTTCTTCAGGGCCTTGAGCGCCTGATCGACGTTGTTGTCGCGGACAAAAATCTGAACCAGGGGTATCTCTCCTTTTGACTGCCCGCCGCGTCCTTTCTGAAGGGAGACGGGCAGACAAAAACACAGTGTCCCGCAAACCGGAGGGTCTTCGGGTGAAGGCGAGCCGGATACACGATGCGGCCCGCCCTGTCCAGAACGGTGTCGCAGATCGTCGCGGGGTTTCACGGGGGCTCGTCACCCCGAAGCGGCAGGCCTAGTATAGCCCATATGGCACCCTCAGACGAGACCGATCCCGACCGCTGGGCCCGCGAGACCGAACAGGCCGTGCTGGACCATGCGGTGGCGCTGGCGCCGCGTCTGGGCTGGAATGCCACCATGGCCCGGGCAGCGTGTGCGGCGGCCGGCCTGTCGGAAGGCGATCAGGACCTGCTGCTGCCCCACGGGGCACGCGATCTGGCGGCCCTGCTGTCGCGTCGGCATGACGACCGCGCCTTTGCCGCCCTGGCCGAGGTCGATCCGGCGACGCTGAAGATTCGCGAGCGCATCGCCCGGGGGGTGTCGGCGCGGATGGAGGCCGGGGCCGAGGACCTTGAGGCCTGTCGCAAATGCGCGGCCTGTCTGGCCCTGCCGCACAATGCCGAGCCGGGGCTGAAACTGGCGTGGGAGACGGCGGACCGGCTGTGGAACTGGGCCGGGGATACGGCCACCGACTGGAACCACTACTCCAAGCGGGCGATCCTGTCGGGCATTCTGGTGCCGGCGCTGACGATGCGCTGGTTCGACGGGCGCGAGGCGGCCGAGGCCTTTGTCGCGGACCGGATCGAGAACGTCATGGCCTTCGAGAAGTGGAAGGCCGGCAAGGATTTCGAGGCCCCCCTGCGCAAGGTCACCGAGGTGCTCAGCCGGATGCGGTACGGTCCAAAGGCTGAGGCCTAGAGCGGGGGCCTAGAGCGGGCGCACGCGGTTGACGTGGGCCATCTTGCGGCCGGGGCGGGCCTCGCCCTTGCCGTAAAGGTGCAGGCGCCTGTCGGACTTGCCGGCCAGCTTTTCCCACTGGTCGATCTCGTCGCCGAGCAGATTGGTCATCTCGACATGGGCATGGGCAGCGGTGGGGCCCAGAGGCCAGCCGGTGATGGCGCGGATGTGCTGTTCGAACTGGTCGCAGACGCAGCCGTCCTGGGTCCAGTGGCCGGTGTTGTGGACGCGGGGCGCGATCTCATTGACCAGCAGCCGGCTCTCGCCGAGGTCGAACAGCTCGATGCCCAGCACGCCGACATAGTCCAGCTGTTCCAGCACGGCGCGGGCGATGGCGCGGGCGCGGCGCTCGGTCTTTGAGTCGACTTCGGCCGGGGCGACGGTGGTCTTGAGCACGCCGCCCTTGTGGGTGTTCCAGCCCAGCGGATAGACGGCGGTCTTGCCGTCCCAGCCGCGCGCGCAGATGATCGACAGCTCGCGCACGAACAGGGCCCGGGCCTCAAGCACGGCCGGGCGTTCGCCGATGGCGGCCCACGCGGCCGCCGCCTGTTTCGCGGTCTTGATCCAGACCTGACCCTTGCCGTCATAGCCCTCGCGGCGGGTCTTCAGCAGGGCGGGCAGGGGGATGACCTGAAGGGCGGTTTCCAGCGAGGCCAGGTCGTCGACCATGGCAAACTCGACCGTCGGGGCGCCGGCCTCGTTGAGGAAGGTCTTTTCCAGCACCCGGTCCTGGGCGACGGCCAGGGCGCGGGGGCCGGGGGCGACGCGGGCCCCGGCCTCGGCCAGCAGCTCGACCGACCGGGCGGGGACGTTCTCGAACTCGAAGGTGACCACGTCACAGACGCGGCCGAACACGTTCAGGGCCGTGGGGTCATCATAGGCGGCGACGATCTGGCCGCGCGAGACGCGTCCGGCGGGGCTGTTTTCCTCGGGGTCGAGGATGACGACATCGAAGCCGAGGCGCGAGGCGGCCTGGGACAGCATCCGCCCCAGCTGGCCACCACCCAGAATGCCGACGGTCGAGCCGGGGGCGAGGGCGGGGGGAACCGGAGACGGCGCGTCGCTCATCAGTCCTCGACGGTCTCGGGCACGGATTCGGTCAGGGCCTCGCGGAAGGCATCCAGCCGACCGGCGAGGACGGGGTCATTGAGCGCGAGGATCTGGGCGGCGAGGATGCCGGCGTTCTTCGCACCGGCCTCTCCAATGGCGAGGGTGCCGACCGGGACGCCACCGGGCATCTGGACGATGGAGAGCAGGGAATCGAGCCCGCTGAGGGCCTTTGACTGCACCGGCACGCCCAGCACCGGCAGACTGGTCATGGAGGCGACCATGCCCGGCAGGTGGGCGGCGCCACCGGCCCCGGCGATGATGACCTGGACACCCTTGTCGCGGGCCTCGCGGGCGAAGGCGACCATGCGGTCGGGCGTGCGGTGGGCCGAGACGACGCGGGCCGACCATTTGACGCCTAGGCGGTCGAGGCTGTCGGTGGCGGCCTTCATGGTGGGCCAGTCCGAGCGGCTGCCCATGATGATGGCCACGGGGGCCGTGGCATCCCCTGCCGGAGGTGTCGGTTCCATGGAGGA
>JAHJYN010000309.1 GCA_018826885.1 Alphaproteobacteria bacterium
CCTGATGGAGCGGCGGACTTCGGCCTCACCGATCCTCCCCCTCGAAAGTTCTGTAGATGTCCCTGACCCTTGTGAAATCCTCTGACGAAACCGCCGAAGCCGAACGCCTGACGCTGGCGGCGCTGCGGCACGAGATCGACCTGCTCGACAGCGAAATGGTCGCCCTGTTCCAGAAGCGCCTGGCGCTCGCGGACCGTGTCGGTCGCGCCAAGGATGCGCCGACCGGCGGCTATGTGAAGCTGCGCCCCGACCGCGAGCAGGCGGTCCTCGCCCATGTGCTGCAGCAGGCGAGGCCGGACACCCGCGAGGCCGTCGAGGCCCTGTGGCGCGAGGTCGTCGGCCACGGTCTGGCCCGTCAGGGCCAGCTGTCGGTGCGGGTCTGGGCCCCGGTCGAGCCCGCGCGCGCCTTCGACGCAGCCCGCCTGCGTTTCGGTCGCGCGGCCGAGCTGAAGACCGAGCGCGATCCCCAGGCCGCGCTGGCCTTCGCCGCAGAGGGGAAGGGCATCGCCGTGCTGGCCATCAATGCCGGCGACCCGTGGTGGATGGGCCTGCGCCGCGAATGGGCGGCCCTCAGCGTCTTCGAAGGGTTCGGCAAGGACATTCCGACCTCGCTGGCTGTCGGTCGGATCGATCCGTCGGCCCTGCCGCGCGGCGACCGGGTGCTGGTCACCGCCGGGGGCGACGCCGGTGACGGCTCGGGCGCCGGACGTCGCGGGCTGGACACCCACCACGGCTGGACCCTGTCGCTGACCTCGGCGCCGGTCGTGCCCGGAGGGCCGGAGGGCTGCGTCGGCGCGATCGCCTGACGCGGCCGGTCAGACCGCCATGTTATCGATCAGCCGGGTGCGCCCCAGCCAGGCGGCGGCCAGGATGCGAAGCGGAGCCTTGGCGGACAGCTGTACGGGTGCGAGGGAGTCCGCCTCCCGGACCGCGACATAGTCCACGCTGCCAAAGCCGTCGCTGAGCAGCGCCTCGGCGGTGTCGCGCTCCACGGCGTCGATGGGATCACCAGCACGGACGCAGGCCGCAGCGGCGGCCAGGCGACCGTTTAGCCGGCGGGCGATGTCGAGTTCAGCCTCGCTGAGATAGGCGTTGCGCGACGACAGGGCGAGGCCATGGCCGTCCCGCTCGGTCGGCACACCGACGATGCGCGTGGGAATGTCGAGGTCCGCCGCCAGCCGGGCGATGACCCGCAGCTGCTGATAGTCCTTCTCGCCGAACAGGGCGACGTCGGCCTGCACCTGATTCAACAGTTTGGCGACGACGATCGACACGCCGCCGAAGAAGTGCGGGCGGTGATCCGTCTCCAACCCCAAGGCGGGGCCGTCCATGGCGATGCGGGTGGCAAAGCCCGCCGGGTACATGGTTGACGCGGTCGGTGCATAGAGAAGGTCGCAACCGGCCTCAGCCAGCAACGCCGCGTCGCGCTCGAGCGTGCGCGGATAGGTGTCGAGGTCCTCGTGCGCGGCGAACTGGGTCGGGTTGACGAAGACGCTGGTGACCACGCGCCGCGCTTCCATGCGGGCCTGTTCCACCAGCCGCAGGTGGCCGTCATGCAGGGCGCCCATGGTGGGGACGAAGGCCACCGTCTCGCCTGCGGCACGCCAGCCGGCCACGACGCGACGCAGGTCGGCCGGGGTGGCAGCGTGGGGCAGGGGCAGAGCGGCTGAATCCATGGTTGAGACCGGGTTTACCTTCTCGCTTAAGCCTACTTGTGCACGGGGCTGCAACAGAGGGCGGGTAGGGTGGCCTTATGACGTCCGCAGAAGTCCTTCGTCCAGTGCAGAAGCACCGCATTGTACGGGCCCTGACCCTGGGTCTGGCCCTCAGCGCGTCCGGCTGTGGCTGGGTCGAGCACGACCCGCATCGCTTTGAGCAGATGGCCGAGCGCGTCGCCGCCATCCCGGTCAGCCTCGACCGGCCGGGCAAGGCGCAGCTGGAGACGCCGATGAAGGCCCGTGACATGGGTCTGAGAGAGGCGCGTCGCGACGCGGTCCGGGTCGAGGTGATGGATCCCCATGATCTGTGGGAGGCGCGCGACGGCGCCATGGAGGGCCTGGTGCAGGCCGCCGCACCGGCGATTGCCGAGGCGGCCGTCGATGAGGTCGAGAAGCGGGTGACCGCAGCGGTGCCGCAGATGCGCGCCCGTCCCGTTTCGACGCGCCGTGAAGCGGAGGATGCCTCGCTGGTCCAGCTGGGCGCGTTTGGCAGCGAGGCTTCGGCCCGGACGGCCTGGGCCCGGATCCGCGCGTCGGCGCCCGAGGCGCTCGAAGGCCTGACGCCGCGCTTCGAGCCGGTGACGGTCGATGGTCGCTCGCTGGTGCGCCTCAAGGTTGCCGTGCCTGCGTCGGGCGCTGCCGCCGTCTGCGCCGCGGCACGCATCCGCGATCCTTGGTGCCAAAGAGGCACGTGAGGCCGGGAACCGTCTCCCTCCAGCGATGAGGCGTTGACCGCGAGGGGTCGGCCCCCGATTTTGCGCCCGGGCCCCGCATGAGTCGCGGGCTAGGGCAGAGTGCATGAACCAGCCGAGAGTCATCGTCGTCGGGAACGAGAAGGGGGGGGCCGGCAAGTCCACCCTGGCGATCCACATCGCCGTCGGCCTGCTGTACTCGGGCCGCAGCGTGGCGCTGCTGGACCTGGACCTGCGGCAGCGGTCGATGGCGCGCTTCTTTGACAACCGGAAGGCCTGGATGCTGGCCAATGGTCAGAAGCTGCCCCTGCCGGTCGAGCCCGATCTGGGGGACGGCAAGGCGCTGGCCAGGGCCGGCGAAGAGGAACAGCTGGCCCGCTTCGAGGAGGCGTTCGCCGAGGCGCGCCGCATGGCCGATGTGGTGCTGATCGACACGCCGGGGGGGGACACGGTCCTGTCGCGGCGAGCGCACGGGCTGGCCGACCAGATCGTCACGCCGATGAACGACAGCTTCGTGGACTTCGACCTGCTGGGGCAGGTGGACCCGGTCAGCCTGGACCTGATCCGGCCCTCGATCTACTCCGAGAGCGTGTGGGAGGCCCGCAAGAACCGGGCGATCGCAGGCGGCACGCCGATCGACTGGGTCGTGGTGACGAACCGCCTGGCCGTCGCGGCGGCGCGGAACCGGCAGCGGCTGACCGACCGGATGAAGAAGCTGGCCAAGCGGATCGGCTTCCGGATCGGACCGGGCCTCAGGGACCGGGTCATCTACCGGGAGCTGTTCCCCTTCGGACTGACGGTGGCGGACCTGTCGAACGACATCCGGCCGGTGGCGGTGTCGCTGGCCCATGTGGCGGCGCGGCAGGAGATGCGGTCGCTGATGACGGCGCTGGGGCTGGAGGGGGCCGAGGCGGCCTTTGACGTTTCGGAATGATCCTGCTGGCGGTCCTTGCGGTGGGGGTGGCCTTCTGGGCGCTGGTGCTGCTGGGACGGCGGACGGATGCGAACCGGCGGCAGGAGGCCATGCCCGTGGAGCAGGCCCGGTCCCTGCTGGGCGTCGGGCCTGAGGCTACGGCGGCCGAGGTCAACGCCGCCTGGCGCCGGTTGATGGGGCGGGCCCATCCGGACCAGGGCGGCACCGAAGGGCTGGCGGCCCAGCTGAACGCCGCGCGCGACGCCCTGCTGAAGCGCCGCTAGAGCACCGCCAGCAGCTCGACCTCGAACAGCAGGACCGAGTTCGGCGGGATCTCGCCGCCGACCCAGCGGTCGCCATAGGCGAGGGACCCCGGGATAACGAACTGGTAGGTCTCGCCCTCGCGCATCAGGGCCACGCCCTCGGTCCAGCCCTTGATCACGCGGTTCAGCGGGAACTCGGCCGGTTCATTGCGGCTGTAAGAGCTGTCGAACTCGCGGCCGTCGATGAAGGTGCCGCGATAATGGACGCGGACGGTGTCGGTAGCCGCAGGTTGGCGGCCCTCCGGGTTGGCACGGCCGACGCGGCGGAACTGCAGGCCGCTGTCGGTGGTGGTCCAGCCGCGCCGCCCGTCGTTCCAGGCGAGGTAGGCGGCCTGTCCGGCCTCCCAGCCTGCCTGGCTGGGGACGACGTCAGGGGCGGGCGCCGCGGTGGCGCAGGCGGTGAGCGCCAGGGCAGCCAGCGGAATCAGGGCGATACGGTGCAGCTTCATGCGGTGACGCTATCAGTCCGGCCTTTTGAGGCAAGCGGGATCAGTCGGGGCGCACGACCATACAGGTGACATTGCGCGCCGAGAGGGTTTCGCAGGCGGCGCGGGCGTCGGCCTCGGTCATGCCGGTGGAGCGCGAGCGGTACCAGCCCGAAGCCTCCTCGACCGTCTGGCCGGTGCCCCGGAAGGTGGAGCGGAAGCGGCGATTGACCTCGGTCAGCCAGTCGGTGGCGACGGTGCGATCGCGGAAGGCGCCGACCTGTACGCCCCAGGTGCCGGCGGATGCCGGGCGGGCCGGCGTGTCGCTGTTCAGGCGCGCGGTCGGATTCGACGGCAGGACGGCCGGGCCGGAGGTCAGGACGACATCGGGGTCGCGGTCGCCCATGGCCTGGGCGAGGGGGGCGGGCGGTTCCGGCGTGACCGAGGCATAGACGACGGGGGGCGCCGTGGGGGCCGGGGTGGGGCCGATGCCGTAACCCTTTTGCTCGAAATAGAGCTGGGCAACCTCGATCCGCTCGCCGCCTTCGCGCTTTGCGGCGATCTCGAACCCGGTATCCATCAGCTCGGCCACATGGGCATTGCGGGTGGCGCTGGAGCGTCCGCCCAGGACGACGGTGATCAGGCGGCGGCCATCGCGCACCGCCGAAGCGGCGAGATTGTAGCCCGAGGCATTGATGTAGCCGGTCTTGATGCCGTCATAGCCGCGGCCCGAGCTGAGCAGGCCGTTGGTGTTGCGATAGGTGCGCCCTTCGTAGGTCCAGCTGGAGACGCCGAAGAAGCGGTAATATTGCGGATAGTCGCGCATGACGGCGCGGGACAGGACGGTCAGGTCGCGGGCCGTGGTGATCTGGCGGCTGTCGGGCAGGCCGTTGGCATTGACGAAGCGGCTGTCGCTCATGCCCAGGGACTCGGCCTTGAGGGTCATCAGGGCGGCAAAGCGGGCCTCGGATCCGGCGACGTGTTCGGCGAGCGCCACGGCCATGTCATTGGCCGAACGCAGGGCCGTGGCCTGGATGGCGTCGGCGACGGTGATGGTCTGGCCCGCAGCCAGCCCCAATTTGGACGGCGGCTGGGAGGCGGCGCGCGGCGAGACGCGGATGACATCGTCCAGCTGGATCCGGCCCTCGGTGATCGCCTCGAACACCAGATACAGGGTCATGACCTTGGTGATGGAGGC
>JAHJYN010000310.1 GCA_018826885.1 Alphaproteobacteria bacterium
AAGGCCCAACACGAAGTGCAGACCACGCCCCAGACCTTCATCGACGGCCAGCGGATCGGCGGCTGGGACGATCTGCGTCGCCATTTCGGCTGGCCGGTCGCCGAGCCCGGCAGCACCAGCTACGTCCCCGTTCTCGCCGTGTTTGCCGTGGCAGCGCTGATCGCCCTGGCCATCGACGCCCTGACCACCGGCGGCATCACCTGGCGCGTCCTGCCCAACTTCATCGCCACGGCCATGTGTCTGCTGGCCATGCTCAAGCTGCAGGACGTCGAGAGCTTTTCGTCGATGTTCCTGAACTATGACCTGCTGGCCCGCCGCTGGGTGCCCTATGGCTATATCTATCCGTTTGCCGAGCTGCTGGCCGGCATGCTGATGCTCGCTGGGGTGCTGATGTGGCTGTCGGTGCCGGTCGCCCTGTTCATCGGCGGTATCGGCGCGGCCTCGGTGTTCAAGGCCGTCTATATCGACCGGCGCGAGCTGAAATGCGCCTGCGTTGGCGGCGGCTCGAATGTTCCGCTGGGCTTTGTCTCGCTGACCGAGAACGTCATGATGGTCGGCATGGCCGTCTGGATGCTGGCGATGGCGCTCTAGAGGCCCGGCCCCCTAAAGACCCAGCGCCCGGAACCAGGCGTCGATTTCCATGGCCTCGGCACGGATGGCGGCCGTCCGTTCGGCGGCCTCGGCATCGATGCCCCACTGCGACTCCTGAAACGCTTCGTCCAGCCGGCTGAGGTCGTGGGCGTCCTCGGCGGACAGGGCGCCCTTCAGCACCGCCAGCGCCAGGACCGCCGAGCCATACATGGGCACCAGCGAGGCCAGACCGGTCAGGGCAAAGTCGTCCAGCGCCAGCGCCAGCGCCTTCACCCGGGCCAGAGCCTCAGGCGACTGGGCCCGGTGGACGATGCCCGAGCCGGGCTCCAGCCGGATGCCGTGATCGGCGGCCCAGTCGCGCCAGCGGCCCCATTCGGCGTCCTGACGGGCGCGCAGGCTGGTCGGCGCCTCGGCCGGGTAGCAGATCAGGTCCGTCCCGGCGTAAGCCGCGATCTCATCGGCCACGGCCTCACGCGCCAGGCAGACGGCATCCAGCGCCGTCGAGGCCAGCCGGGTGGCGGGCATGGTCGCCGGCTCGATGACCTCGGTCTGGCGATCCCACTCGGCCGCCACGCGCCGCGCGGTCTCGGCGGTCGGGAGGACCAGCGGACGACCGGCGGGCGTCTTGGGCGTGCGACCGTCCAGCTGGACGGCATGGCCGCCCTCGACCTCGGCCACACCGGCGGCCTTCCAGAAGCGCTTCGGCCGGTCGCCCGGCTCGCGAAAGCCCTTGGCGGCGGCGACATTGGGGTCCAGCGGCGGGATATGGCTCATGTTGTCTCCCTCTGGCGGGCGGCAAAGGTCTCGAGCTGGCGGGCCAGATCGTCGAAGGTCACAGCGACATGGTGGGCCCCGGCCTCGACCTGCTCGGCCTCGGTGTGAAAGCCCCAGTTGACCCCCTGCGCCCAGACGTCGGCGGCGCGGGCCATGCGCATATCGTGGCCGGTGTCGCCGATCATGACGGTCTGCTCCGGCCGGGCCGCGCAGGCGGTGATCGCGGCCTGAAGCATCGCCGGATGCGGCTTGCCCGGCCCGTCCTCGGCGCAGTGACTGGACAGGAACAGATCGGCCCAGCCCGCCCGGGCCAGATTGCGGGCCACCCCGCGCCGCGACTGTCCGGTCGCCAGCGACAGCCGCCAGTCGCGCCGCTTCAGATCGGCCAGCAGGTCCATGGCCCCGGGATAGAGCGGCTCCTCAAACCCCGGCTCGGCATGCATGGCGACGAAGGCCGCCTTGTAATGGTCGGTGTAGCGGTCGACCTCGTCCGGTCCCAGATCCGGCCCCAGCCGCGCCATGGCCTCGGTCAGCGACAGGCCCACCCCGCCCCGCACAAACTCGTAATCCGGCTCCGGCAGGCCCATGGCCCGCGCCGCCGTCCGGGTGGCGCTCAGGATGGTCGCCCGGCTGTCCACCAGGGTCCCGTCGATGTCGAACACCGCCAGCACGACTAGCGCCGCATCCCCGCGAAGGGGTCAAAGTCGGACTCGTCCTCGACGAAGCCGAAATTCTCGAAGCCAGCCTTCATCTCGGGGCTCAGCGGGGCCTCGACGATCAGCTTGCCGCCGCCGGGGTGGTCCAGCTCGATCCGGCGGGCGTGCAACTGCAGCTTCAGGGGCCCGGACAGGGCGGCCGAGGTCTCGTCGCCGTATTTGGGATCGCCGAGGATCGGATGGCCGATCGCCTTCATATGGGCGCGCAGCTGATGGGTCCGACCGGTAAAGGGCCGAAGCGCCAGCCAGGCCACCCGCTGCCCGGCCCGCGAGACGGTGGCATAGGCGGTCTCGGCCGTCTCGGCGCCATGCTCCTTGGCGTCGGCCGGTCGCATGATCTCATAGTCGTTGATGCCCGACTTCTTGAGCGCCAGTTCGATCCGTCCCGACACCGGCTTGGGGGTGCCGGACACCAGCGCCCAATAGGTCTTCTTGGCCTGCCGCCGGGCAAAAGCGCCCGACAGGCGTTTGGCGGCTTCCGGCCCCTTGCCCAGCAGCAGCACGCCGGTGGTGTCGCGATCCAGCCGGTGGACCAGACGGGGGCGTTCCAGCCCCTCCCCCCAGGCCGACAGCAGGGCATCGACGTGACGCGTGGTCTTGGTCCCACCCTGCACCGCCAGGCCATGCGGCTTGTTCAGGACAATGACCATCTCGTCCTCGAAGATCACCAGCGACCGGGCGTATGCCGCGTCGCGCGGGGAGATGCCGGGCTTCTCCCCCGCGACCCGGGCCTTCTGCTCGGGAATCGGAGGCACGCGGATCATCGACCCGGCCGCCAGCCGGTCCTCGGGGCGGGCGCGTGAGCCGTCGACGCGGATCTGGCCCGAGCGGGCCAGCTTCTGGACCTGGATGTGCGACACGTGCGGCCAGCGACGGCGGATCCAGCGGTCCAGCCGGATACCGTCTTCCTCGGCAGCCACGGGCAATGTCTTGACTTCGCGGCTCACAGCACGCCTCCCGCCATCCGGCGCATAACCCAAAGGCCAGCAAACAGCGCCAGCACCGCAATGACCACCGAAACGAGGGCATAGCCCAGCGCCAGCCCCAGCTGCCGACGTTCGATCATCAGGGCGACCTCGAGCGAAAAGGCGGAAAAGGTGGTGAACCCGCCCAGCAGACCGACACCGATCAGCAACCGCCAGGTCTCGGCGTTGGCGCCGCCGCGCTGGGCCAGCCAGCCGACCAGCAAGCCCATGGCAAGGCCCCCCAGACCATTGACGGCAAAGGTGCCCCACGGCCAGGCCGCGCCGGGTATCATCCGGCCCAGGCCCAGCCCGACGCCGTAGCGCAGGGCCGCGCCAGCGCCTCCGCCGGCCGCAACGATCAGAAAACGTGTCATGGGCGGGCTTATACCTGTCTTCGAGGCAAAACGAAGGGCAGCCGCCCGACCAATCCGGACCTGACACAATCTTCACTTGCCGGAACGGGCCATGCGCGGCGATGGTTACCGCCGGGGCGCGGGTTCGTGCGTCGGGAGAACGCCGGTGGCCGGATGGCGTGATCTGCGATACTGACCGGTCAGTGAAGCTGGGCTGTTTTCGATCATGACCGACCATACGCCGCCGCCGCCTCTGCCGGGATCCGAGCCCGCACCGATGATCGGGCCCGATCCGGTGGTCGATACGCCGAAAGGTCCGAACGCCCCGCCGCCGGGCGCCGCTGACGTTGAGGATCGTGAAATTCCTGCCGGCCGGCCTCCGCGCCGCGATGCCCACATGCGCACCGCAGACGGCATTCTGAAGCCCATCCAGGACAGCAATTATTTCTCACATGACCCCGATGAGCTGGCCATGGTGTCGGCCCACATCGACGAATATTACAACCAGGCGCTCGACATTTTTCCCTTCTGGGAAAAGGACGGAAAGCCCGACCGTTTCCACGTTCTCTTCACGCGTCAGATCAACGAGCGCTTCCCCGCGGACCTGCCGCTGCGCAGCCACATCCACGACTATGGCCGCCGGGTGTTCGCGGCCCTGATGGTCCATGTCGGGGTCAAGCGACTGACCCAGGCGCTGGCCCTGATCGGGCTGATGGTACTGGCCACCGTCGGGCCGACCTGGCTGGCCGAGTGGACCGGTTCCCGCCCCATCGGCCTCGGCCTCGCGGCCGGCGGCATGCTGGTGACGCTGGGGGTCTTCTGGGCGCTGCAGGCCATCCTGTTCATCCAGTACCGCTTCCGGCTGGAGAATGATTCCTACGAGCTGTCGCGCGAGATCGTGCAGCAGACGCGTGAGTTGCAGAACCTGTTCACCACCGCCCGCGCCATGGCCGACCAGGCCGAGACCCAGTACCAGATGGACGGCAAGGGCTGGGGCCAGCGGGCCCTGTATCTGACCCGCCTGACCATGTGGATCGGCGCGCGCATGGAATATCTCGAGAAATACGTCCAGATGGAGCTGTGGCGCGTCCGCCGTGAGCGCTACTGGACGCGCTGGGTGTCGCGCATTGCAACGCCGCTGATCCTGATCGTCTGGCTGGTGGCCTTCGCCTATGAGCGCCCGCCGATCGACGAGGTCGCCTTCCGCGGGCTCCAGGCGCTGGCGGTCGTGATCGGCATCATCATCAGCTGGCTGTCCTATTTCCGCTGGCAGACGCCGGTCGGTGCCATCCAGGACAAGCTGGGGGCCGAC
>JAHJYN010000311.1 GCA_018826885.1 Alphaproteobacteria bacterium
CATGAGGGGGTCAGGGGATGAAGATCTTCAAATATCCGATGCACCTGCTCGCCATCGTAGCCGGCGCTGCGGCGGTTGCGGTCGTCCTGTGGCGCATTGAGCCGTCCGGCGCGCATTTTGCGGCTTACCTCGGAGGGCTGATGGCGCTGCTCGCGGCGGTAGACCTCGCCCGCCGATTGGGACTTGAGCCGAGCGACGATCCGGCACGTCGTGATCACAGGGAGCCAAGCTGAATGGAACACGTCGACCCCACCGTCTTTCGTCTGGCCATCTTCGTGCTGGCCATCTTCGTCGGCTACTATGTGGTCTGGAGCGTCACGCCGGCGCTGCACACGCCGCTGATGGCCGTGACCAATGCCATCTCCAGCGTCATCATCGTCGGCGGCCTGATCGCGGCGGCGGCCGTGTCCGAGGCCTCGGGCATGAACGGCTGGATCGCCAAGGGGGCCGGCGTCGCGGCCGTAACCCTCGCCAGCGTCAACATCTTCGGCGGCTTCATGGTCACCCGCCGCATGCTGGCCATGTACAAGAAAAAGGAGCGGCCCGCGCCCGTCGCCGCTCCAAAGTCGGCCGCCTGACGCATGATGCAGCCTGATCCCACCCGCATTGCCGAAGTCGGCGCCTGGATCGCCACCGGGCTGGGCGCGGGCATGTGGATCTGGATGTTCGTCAAGGAGCGCGACCCGATCCGCCGCGTGCGCCTGAACGACTGCGGCGTGGTGCTGGTGTTCTCGGCCATACTGACGCGGGTGGTCATCGACGGCCGCCCGCTCGATCCGTTCGACTGGGCCTTCCTGATCCTCAGCCCCCTGTTCATCGCCGCCGCCCTGTGGCGCCTCGCCCGCACCCAGGGGATGGGGCGATGACCGGCGCGGGCGTTCGCGACATTCCCGCCCGTTTCGAAGACCCGCCGTCCCTCGAGGCGGTGCTCTCAGTTCTGCGCGACTATCAGTCCGCAGCCCGGGAAATCGGTGTGAAACTGGTCGGGGTGGTCGGCTCGGTCGCGCGCGGCGAGGCGACCGCCGACAGCGATGTCGACATTGCCTATGATGTCATCGGGCCCGGTCTGAGTCTGTTCAAACTGGGCGGCCTGCTCATGGATCTGCAGGATGCGATCGGCCGCCCCGTGGATTTGATTGATCGGGAGCGCCTGAAGCCCGAGCGTCGGGAATTCATGGAAAAGACCATGGTTGCCGCATGATCGAGACCCAGCACCGCTTCCGGCTCGAGGACATGCGCGACTACGCGCGAAAGGCCATCGAGGTCTCTCAGGATGCCACGGCAGATCCCGAGGTGCGCAACTTCGCCCTGCAGCGCCTGGTCAGCATCGTCGGAGAAGCCGCCTCAAAAGTTCCGGAGTCCGTTCGAACCCTCGCGCCAGACCTCAAGTGGCGCATGATCGTCGGCATGCGAAACGTATTGGTCCACGACTACGCGGGCGCTCGCGAGGACATTATTGCGACTGTGGTTCGCGACGACCTGCCTGTTCTGATTGAAACCCTCGACCGTCTGCTCGCGGAGTCGCGCCCATGACCGCATCCCTTGCCGCCCTGGCCTATCTGGTCTCCGGTGTCCTGTTCATCCTGTCCTTGCGCGGCCTCTCCAGTCCCGAGACCAGCCGACGGGGCAATACCTTCGGCATGGTCGGCATGGCGCTGGCCATCGCCGTGACCCTGGCGACGCTGGGCCTCACCGATGCGCTGGATCCCCT
This sequence comes from Alphaproteobacteria bacterium, assembly GCA_018826885.1. Lineage (GTDB taxonomy): Bacteria > Pseudomonadota > Alphaproteobacteria > Caulobacterales > Caulobacteraceae > Brevundimonas. The sequence goes on from JAHJYN010000311.1 coordinate 1,712, forward strand.
GACGCTCGGCCTGATCGCGGGCGGGGTGATCGTCGGTGGCGGGGCAGGGGCCCTGATCGCCGCGCGGGTCCAGATGACCCAGATGCCCCAGCTGGTCGCCGCCTTCCACAGCCTGGTCGGCATGGCCGCCTGTCTGGTCGCGGTCGGCGCCGTCTATGCGCCGGTCTCGTTCGGCATCGCCACGCCCGACGGCGGCATCAAGATGCTGTCGATCATCGAGCTTTCCCTCGGCGTCGCCATCGGCGCGGTCACCTTCACCGGCTCGGTGATCGCCTTTGCCAAGCTGAACGGCAATATGTCCGGCGCGCCGATCCTGCTGCCCGCGCGCCATCTGATCAATGTCGGCCTGGCGCTGGGGCTGGTGCTTCTGATCGGCATTCTGATCGGCACGGGCGGCACCGCCACCTGGGCCTTCTGGGGCGTGTTCGCCATCGCCCTGATCCTCGGCGCCACCCTGATCATTCCGATCGGCGGGGCCGACATGCCGGTCGTGGTCTCCATGCTCAACAGCTATTCCGGCTGGGCCGCCGCGGCCCTCGGTTTCACGCTGGAGAACATCGCCCTGATCATCACCGGCGCCCTCGTCGGCAGCTCGGGCGCCATCCTCAGCTACATCATGTGCAAGGGCATGAACCGCAGCTTCATCTCGGTCATCCTCGGCGGCTTTGGCGGTGACAGCGGCCCGGCGGGCACAGGCGCCGCCGAGACCCGCCCCGTCAAGCAGGGCTCGGCCGAAGACGCTGCCTTCATCATGAAGAATGCCTCCAAGGTCATCATCGTCCCCGGCTATGGCATGGCCGTCGCCCAGGCCCAGCACGCGCTTCGCGAAATGGCCGACAAGCTCAAGGAGGAGGGGGTCGAGGTCAAATACGCCATCCACCCCGTCGCCGGTCGCATGCCCGGCCACATGAACGTCCTGCTGGCCGAGGCCAATGTGCCGTACGATGAGGTGTTCGAGCTGGAAGACATCAACGCCGAGTTCGCCTCCTGCGACGTCGCCTTCGTCATCGGCGCCAATGACGTCACCAACCCCGCCGCCAAGACCGATCCCCAGTCGCCGATCTACGGCATGCCCATCCTCGACGTCGAAAAGGCCGGCACCGTCCTGTTCATCAAGCGCGGCATGGGCTCGGGCTATGCCGGCGTCGAGAACGAGCTGTTCTTCCGCGACAACACCATGATGCTGTTCGCCGACGCCAAGAAGATGGTCGAGGGGATCGTGAAGGGGCTTTAGGCATGCCGACGGTGCTCCGCTGGAACGGCTACCGCTTCTATTTCTTCTCGAATGAAGGGTTCGAGCCGCCACACATTCACATCGACAAGGCAGGCCGCTCGGCCAAGTTCTGGCTGTCGCCTGTCGCGGCAGCCCGCAATATCGGCTATTCTGCGAAGGAGATGGCCGAGCTTGCCCGCAAGGTTGCGGAGGAGCGTGATGGCTTTCTGGAGGCTTGGAATGGCTTTTTCGGCCATCAAAATTGATGAGCGGGTTGCCGACGTCGAGGTCACCGACGTCGAACTGATCGTGCGCCTCCATGACGGTCGTCGACTGGCCGTCCCTCTCGACTGGTTCCCGCGCCTGAAGGCGGCCTCACAGGCCGAACGCGCCCATTGGGAACCGGCGGCTGCCGGCCTCGGCATCCACTGGCCCGACCTCGACGAAGACATCAGTGTGGCAGGCCTGCTGAGGGTCGCGGCATCTCAAGCGGCATGAGGCCAAGGTCGAAGCGATCGTGAAGGGGCTTTAGTCGCCTGCGTCGAATGTCTCTGCGCAGATGGAGACGGTTTGGCCTTCATGCACCCTGCAGCGGCGACCGCACTCAAAGGTCGGTTTGCCGCTTTTGCCCTTGGCGATCTGCTGCCACCGCCCCGCAGCAAACGTATGAGATGCAACCGCTTCTCGACCTGCGAAGGCGCACATGTCCCTGGTGAATCCGGGCGTGATGATCGCATGGCTGCCCTGTCCGGCGGGATACACGAACAGCGTCCAATCGTTCGGCTGGCTACAGGCGCTGACGAGCATGCCTGCAATCGCAATCCCGACTATCCGATGGAGGATCACGCCGCCTCGCTGGCCGCCCTCAGCGTTCCCGCCTCCCGCATCCGCATATGGGCGTTGATCGGGTCGATGTCGCAGCCATTCGGCCAGGTCGGCACCCCCATCTCGACGAATACACGCTCGAAATAGGCCGGGTCCTTCAGCGGCTCGGTCATCGGCCCCAGATTGACGAACCCGGCCAGATCGGTGACCCCCATCATGCCGTCGTCAAATACGATCTCCAGCTGCCAGTTCGGCAGGGCACGAACCCGCCGGGCGCGGACCATCTTGATCTCAGTCATCGGCCAGTCCCCCAACGCCCTTGTCTCCACAACCCCCGCTTTATCACAAATCCGCTCATCCCGGCGGAAGCCGGGACCCAGAAAGAGCAGCGCGCACACGCCTGGCCGTTCCTTGCTCGGCCGAAGAACTGGGTCCCGGCTTCCGCCGGGATGAGCGGGGGCCTAGTGTCGCCTCATGACCCCCGCCGACATCATCGCCCTGCTGGACCTCGCGCCGCACCCCGAGGGCGGCCACTACCGCGAGACCTTTCGCGATCCGCGCATGGTCGACGGGCGCTCGGTCGGCACGGCGATCTATTTCCTGCTGACGGCGGGCGAGCGGTCGAAATGGCACCGCGTCGACGCGACCGAGATCTGGCACCACTATGTCGGGGCCCCGCTGGCGCTGGACATCGACGGCATCGGCCGCCTGATCCTCGGCCCGGATGTCGAGGCCGGTCAGCAACCCCAGATCATCGTCCCGACCGGTAGGTGGCAGGCCGCCGAAAGTCTCGGCGACTGGTCCCTCGTCGGCTGCACCGTGGCGCCCGGATTCGAGTTCGCCGGATTCGAAATGGCCGACGATGATACGCCGAGGGGGAGGGCCTGACCCATGTCCGAGCTGAAAACACTTCCGACTGACGCCTCGGTCGAGGCTTTCCTCGCCGCCGTGCCCCATGCCGGCCGGCGGGCGGACGGGATCGAATTGGACGCCCTGCTGCGTGCGCGCACCGGCTGCGACCCCGTCATGTGGGGCCCGTCGATCGTCGGCTATGACCGCTATACCTATGTCAACACGACCAAAAAGCCCGCCGACTGGCCGATCATCGGCTTTTCGCCGAGGAAGGCGAACCTGACGCTCTACATAATGCCGGGCTTTGCCGAGCGGCCCGAGCTGATGGACGGGCTGGGCAAGTGCAAGACCAGCGCGACCTGCCTCTATCTCAACCGGCTGGCCGATGTGGACCGCGAAAAACTGACCGCGCTGATCGACTGGTCGATTGCCACCATGCGCGAGCGCTACGGCGTGTCGTAATCCACGCCGGGCCCGTAATAGGTGTCGAAGAACGGCTTCATCGGCGCCTCATACCGCTTCCACGCGGCCTTGGACGAGGCATAGAGCGGCTGGCGCACCTGGGCGAAGCTGGCGGTGGTCACGGCCCGGTCGGTGGCGTGGAAATCCTTGACCTGATCCTCCCACGCCAGTCCGGCGTGATCCAGAATGCGCCGCATCCAGGTGTCGGGATCATCGACCAGCTGCTCATAGGGCACGGTGAGCAGGGTCTCGGGCGGCAGCACCTTCGTCCAGTGTTCATGCAGCCGGTCTTCGCCCCGGAAATGCCGGGCGATGTCGGTCAGCGACCGGGTCCAGTCGGCCCCCTTCACGAACCGGGTGCGGAAACATGACCAGGCGATCCCGGCCGGATGCCGGCGCAGCCAGATGAATTTCGCATTCGGCAGGCACTGGTGGATCAGGCCCAGAAACCGTGTCTGGTTCAGCGTCTTGTCGATCACCTTGCCCTCGGTGCCGAACCGCTCGTCCATCAGGTGCAGATAGGCCCGGCCGATCCGCGTGGCCAAAGTCTCTCCGCCGGGCTGGGCAAAGGCGGCGCGGACGGCGTCGGGCGTATAGCCCTGAACCGACATGGCCGCATGGCGGAACAGATTGACCTCGGCCCCGTCATGCACCGCCGAATGGCTGACCAGGATCTGCTCGACCAAGGTCGTCCCCGACCGCGGCAGGCCCAGGATGAAGATCGGCCGGTCGCTGTCGATCTCGCTTTTCGGCAGGCTGTCGATGAAGGCGCGGTCATAGCCACCCACCACCTGATCAACGAACAGGTCCGACTGGTCAGCGTTGAAGGTGCTGTCCGGCATCTGCAGCTGCCCGGCCTCGTGGAAGGCGGCGAACGCCTTGTCCGTCTGGCCGGTGTCGTCATACGCCTTGCCCAGCGCATACAGCAA
>JAHJYN010000005.1 GCA_018826885.1 Alphaproteobacteria bacterium
CCGAACATCCACATCGGGATCATGGCCGGGAAGTTGAACGGGGTGATGCCCGCGACCACGCCCAGCGGCTGGCGCATGGAATAGACGTCGATGCCGGGGCCCGCGCCCCAGGTGTATTCCCCCTTGACCGCATGGGGGATGCCGCAGGCGAATTCGATGACCTCGAGGCCGCGCTGCACATCGCCCTTCGAGTCGGCGATGACCTTGCCGTGCTCGGCGCTGAGCATTTCAGCCAGCGAGTCCATATTGGCCTCGACCAGGCGTTTGAACTCGAACATCACCCGGGCGCGGCGCTGGGGATTGACCGTGGACCAGCTTTCAAAGGCGGCCTGGGCGGCCTGCACCGCGCGGTCCATCTCGGCCTCGGTGGCCAGCTGCACGCGGGCCTGCACCTCACCGGTGTTCGGATTGAAGACGTCACCAAAGCGGCCCGAGGTACCGGTGACGCTCTGACCGTTGATGAAGTGGTGGATGTCGCGCATGGACGTCTCTCTCTCGGAAGGGGCAGTCTTTGTGATTGCGGGCGGTTTACCGTGCGGAACCGGGCGAGGCCACCCCATCGACGTCGAGCGCCGTCACAAGGGTGTGCCGAACGGCATCGGGGCTCAGCATCGGCAGGAAATGGGTCGCGCCCGGCATTCTCTGGCTCCGGACATGGGAAAGGCCGGGGGGGCGGTCCGGGACGTGGCAGGTCGAGCCGGTCTCGGCCCTGAGGATCTGGATGGGCCTGCGGAAGCGGGTCATGGCGCCCCACGGATTGTGCGCCTGGGCGGCATAGCCGGACGCCTCCCAATCCGGGCGGCAGGCGAGGGTCAGACCGTTACCGGAGGGCCTGAGGCCGGTTTCCAGAAAGGCGTCGAGGACGTCGTCGGGCCATCCGGCAAAGGCGCCGCGCCCGCGATAGGCTTTCCGCGCGGCCTCCAGATCGGGAAAGTCGGCCCGGCGCTTTCGGGCGTTTCGCACCAGCGGGATACGCTCGGCCATCCGCGACATGCCGGGCAGGTTGAAGGCCAGGGTGGTCAAAGGCAGCCAGATGACCGGATCCAGCAGTACCAGCCCGCGCACGCGTTCGGGGCGTTTGGCGGCGGCCAGCAGGCTGACGGTTCCGCCCATGGAATGGCCGGCCAGCACGGGCTGGCCCTCAACCTTGTCGATCACGGCCAGAAGATCGCGGCGCAGGTCCTGCCAACCGCGTCGACCCTCGGGGTCCGCAGGCAGATCGGTCAGGCCGTGGCCGCGCTGGTCGATGGCCCAGATGCGCCGGTCCCCGGCCAGCGGCGCCAGCAGGGAACCGTAGGTCGTGGCATTGAAGCCGTTGGCGTGCAGGAAGATCAGGTCAACCGGCCCGTCCGCCCGGCCCAGTTCAAGCACCGACAGGCTGCCGTCAGCCCCGACCGGCACGGAGAGGCGGCGCCCGGACGATGTCACGCGGGGCAGGCGGGGCAGCGGCCGTGGGCCTCGATGGTCGTGTGGCTGATGACATAGCCGGCGGCGGCCGCGGCGCGTGTCAGGCTGAGCGCCTGTTCGCCGGTTACCTCCTGTGTCGCCCCGCAGCAGTCGCAGATCAGAAAGGCGGCGGCGTGCAGGGGATCGCCGTCAGACCCGGGCTCGGCACAGGCGACATAGGCGCTGATCGAGGCGATACGGTGGGCCAGGCCCCGGCGTTCGAGAAATTCGAGGGCGCGATAGACGGTCGGCGGCTTGGCGGCCTGTCCGTCCTCGCCGAAGCGGGCGATCAGGTCATAGGCCTTCATGGGCTCGCCGGCTTCGATCAGCAGTTCCAGCACCCGGCGGCGCGGCGCGGTCAGCCGCTCGCCATCAGCCTGGCAGCGGGCCTCGGCCTCGGTCACGCGCCGATGCACCGATGCCGTGTCGGGCGCGGCCGTATCATGATCGTGGTCGCAGGCGTGTCCCATGGTGCCCCACAGCTAGCGATGCCGACCGCCCGCCGCAACTGCACTTGACGCCATGTGATGTTATCTCATAACACTTTGGCCTGTTTCGCGTCCGTCCTTCTCCCCGAGGTGCCCATGTCCGTTCGTTCGTCCCGCCTTCGCAGCGCTGCCCGCGCGGCCCTGTTGAGCGCGCTGATCCTGCCGGTGGCGACCCCGGTGCTGGCCCAGTCGACGCCGCAGGACCCCGAACCCGGCGAGCGTGCGACCCGCGTGGATGACATCATCGTCACCGGCGCGCCGTTCGGCATCAGCGCCGAGGCCAGTTTGATCGCGGTCGATGTGCTCGACGAAGAGGCTCTGTCGACCGCGCCGTCCGGCACCCTGGGCGATGTGCTGAGCGGCCTGCCGGGCGTGCGTTCGACCGCCTTTTCACCCGGCGCCAGCCGCCCGGTGATCCGGGGCCTCGCCGGACCGCGGGTGCAGGTGCTGACCAATGGCATGGGGCTGATCGACGCCAGTTCGCTGTCGCCGGACCACCAGGTCGCGGCCGACCCGGGCGAGGCCGTGCGGATCGAGGTGCTGCGGGGCCCCCAGACCCTGGCCTATGGCGGTTCGGCCATCGGCGGGGTGGTCAATGTGATCGACGGGCGGATCCCGGAAGAGGCGCCCTATGACGGCTTTGACGGTCGCGTCACCGCCCAGGCGTCCAGCGTCGACAGTGGCCGCTCGATCGGGGCCGGCATGACCATTGGTCAGGGCCCCTGGGTGCTGACGCTGGACGGTCTGGATCGCCGTAGCCGGGACTATGACATCCCCGTGCCGGCCGAGTCGCGGCGTCAGGTCGAGGACGAGGGTGAGGTCTATGAGGATACCGGCGGCACGACCGTCGAGAACAGCGCCTCGCGGGTGCGCGCCTTTGGCAGCGGGCTCAGCTATATCGGCGAACAGGGCTTCCTCGGCCTGTCGGTCAAGCGCACCGAGAGCGACTATGGCGTGCCCGGCCATGCGCACGAGGATCACGGCGGGGGCGCGCCGGACGAAGAAGAGACCGTCACCATCGGCCTCGAACAGACCCGCTACGACCTGCGGGGCGAGTGGCAGTTCACCGGTGCGCCGGTCGACCGTATCCGTCTGTCGGCGGGCTATGCCGACTATACCCATACCGAGTTCGAGGGGGATGAGATCGGCACGGTCTTTACCTCCGAAGGTCTGGAAGGGCGGCTGGAGGTCGTCATGCCGCGCCGGGGCGGCTGGAACGCGGCCTATGGCCTGCAGGGCCTGAGCCGCGATTTCGATGCGGCCGGCGACGAAGCCTATGTGCCGCCCGTCGAGATCACCGAGCTGGGGGTCTACACGCTGCAACGCTACGACATGGACAGCTGGGGTCTGGAGGGTGGCCTGCGCTTCGATACGCGCGACCTGGACAGCCCCGTTGGTGGCCAGCGGGACTTTTCGAACGTTTCGGCGTCGGCGGGTGTCTATTTCAAGCCGGTCGAGCCCCTGTTCCTCGGCCTGTCGCTATCGCGCAACGGGCGTGCCCCGACCGAGGCGGAACTGTTCGCCGAGGGGCCGCACATCGCCACGCGCGCCTTTGAACTGGGCAATGCCGACCTGGACTCCGAAAAGGTGACCTCGATCGAGGCGACGGTTCACTGGGAGCAGGGGCCGTGGACCGCCGACCTGCATCTGTTCCGGGCCGACTATGACGGCTTCATCGACCTGCGCCCGACCGGTGCCGAGGAGGATGAACTGCCGGTGTTTGCCTATGTCCAGACGGACGCCGAGTTCCACGGCATGGAGGCCCGCCTGGACTATCAGGCCTGGCAGTCGGGCGAGGACGGGCTGACGCTCGGCCTGGGCTATGACTATGTGCGCGGCGACACGGATCTGGGGGCGCCGGCCCGCATTCCGCCGTGGTCGCTGAACGGCAAGGCCGAACTGGATCTCGGCCCCTGGACCACCCGCCTGACCATCCGTCGGGTTGGCGAGCAGGACCGGGTCACCGACTTCGAACTGCCGACCGACGCCTATACGACCGCCGACCTCTATCTGGGCTGGAGCCCCGACCGCGAGGCGGGTCTGACCCTTTATGTCGAGGGCCGCAATCTGGGCGACGCCGAGGTGCGGGAGCACACCTCCTTCCTCAAGGATCTCACGCCACTGCCGGGTCGCAACCTGCGCGCGGGCATGGCCTGGCGGTTCTGAATTCCCTTCGGGGGCGGGCCGGTTTGCCGCTCGCCCCGGCATGGGCTAGAAGGCGCGACCTCCGTTTCACTCTTTCAGTCCCGAGCCTTCATGACCGACACGACCTCCACGCAAACCGGCGACATGTCCGGCCAACTCGCCGGCACCGTTCTGTTCTACGGCAAGCCCGAGCCCCTTTCGGCCGAGGCCCACGGCAATCTGGGCATCAATCCGTCGAACAAGCCCTATGCGTTCGTCGCGGAGTCGAACATCGTTCCGCTGACCGTCACCGAGTTCGCGCCGGCGGCCCTGTCGTTCCCGGTGATCTTCGTCGGTGACAACCGCCAGCCCGTCGCGGTGCTGGGCCTTCGCCAGGGCGACAACCTGTTCGTCGAGGACGGCGTGTTCCGCTCGGACGCCTACATCCCGGCCTATGTGCGCCGGTATCCCTTCGTCTTCGCCAATGACGATGCGCAAAAGCGCCTGATCATGTGCGTGGACCGTCAGGCGCCCTTCCTGGTCGAAGGCGGCAAGCAGCCCCTGTTCAAGGACGGCCAGCCCAGCGAGTTCACCCAGCAGGCCATGGAGTTCTGCAACAATTTCGAGCAGGAGCGCCTGCGTACGGAATCGTTCGTCAAGCTGATCCAGGACCTGGACCTGCTGGACGTGCGCGAGGCCGTCTTCACCCCGCGCGGTCCGCAGGGCGAGCCGGGTGAGCCGCAGAAGATCGCCGAATATTACGCCGTGTCGGAAGACAAGCTGAAGGCCCTGCCGGCCGACAAGCTGGTCGAGCTGCGCGACAACGGCGCCCTGGGACAGATCTACAGCCATCTGACGTCGCTGCTGGGCTGGGACCGTCTGATCGCCCTGACCTTCCAGCGCGCTGCCGCCCAGCCGGCCGCCGCCAACGCCTGATCCTTTCAGGACCTGCCGGATCGACGCCCGTCCCGCGAAATGCGGGGCGGGCGTTTGTCTGTCTGCGACGAAAATCCCGCGCGGGATGACGCAGCGTCATCTCCGGAAGCCTGCTAGGATTCGGCCAGACGATGCGAAACGGGGAGCCCATGCGCGATCTGGAAGATTTTCGGGCCGAGGTGAGGGCCTGGCTTGAGACCCACTGTCCGCCCGAGGTCCGGGGACCGGCGGACAGCGAGGACGCCTCCATCTGGGGCGGCCGCAAGGCCGTCTTTGCCACGCCGGCGCACAAGGCGTGGATGGAGGCCATGGGGGCCAAGGGCTGGACCGCACCCGAATGGCCAAGCGAGTACGGCGGCGGGGGCCTGTCGCGCGAGGAGGCCAAGGTGCTGGCCTCCGAACTGCGCCGCATCAAGGCCCAGCCGGCCCTGCTGAGCTTCGGCATCTGGATGCTGGGGCCGGCGCTGCTGAAGTTCGGCACCGAGGAACAGAAGAAGCGCTTCCTGCCCGAGATCGTCCGCGGCGAGATCCGCTGGTGTCAGGGCTATTCCGAGCCGGGCGCTGGATCCGACCTCGCCGGACTGCAGACGCGGGCGGTGGATCAGGGCGACCACTGGATCGTCAATGGCCAGAAGGTCTGGACCTCCTATGCGGACAAGGCCGACTGGATCTTCTGCCTGGTGCGCACGGACGCCGAGGCGCCCAAACACCTGGGCATCTCCTTTGTGCTGTTCGACATGGAGACGCCGGGCGTCTCGACCCGGCCGATCACGCTGATCTCGGGCAAGAGCCCCTTCTGCGAGACCTTCTTTGACGATGTGCGGGTCGAGAAGGCCAATCTGGTCGGCACGCTGAACCGCGGCTGGGACGTCGCCAAATATCTGCTGGCGCATGAGCGGACCATGATCGGCGCCATGGGCGAGATCGGCGGCGGTCGGCCGCTGGGTCAGGTCGCGACCGGCTCGATCGGCACGGATGATGAGGGGCGACTGGACGAGCCCATGCTGCGCGCCCGCATCGCCGAGCTGGAGGTCGATGCGGCGGCGTTCCGGCTGGCGCTGGAACGGACCGGCGACCAGATGAAGGCCGGACAGGCCCACCCGGCCATCGCCTCCATGCTGAAATACTATGGCTCGGAGTTGAACAAGCGCCGCCACGAACTGCTGATGGCGGCGGGCGGTATCGATGCGCTGGAATGGGAAGGCGAGCGCTCGCACGAAGGCGCCGCCGCGCGCGACTGGCTGCGCACCAAGGCCAATTCCATCGAGGGCGGGACCAGCGAAATCCAGCTGAACATCATCGCCAAACACCTGCTCCAGCTGCCGGGAGCCTGAGCCATGCCGCTGATCCTGACCGAAGAACAGACCATGCTGAAGGAGGCCGCCGACGGCTTCCTGAATGAGAACGCGCCCCTGACGCACCTGCGCAAGCTGCGCGATAGCCGCGATGCCGACGGCGTCTCACGCGACCTGTGGCGCGCCTTTGGCGAGATGGGGCTGGCCGGGGTGATCATCCCCGAGGCGCATGGCGGGGCCGGGCTGGGCGCCGTCGAGGCGGGCGTGGTCGCCGAGAGTCTGGGCCGCACCCTGACGCCGTCGCCCTTCATGGGCTCGGCCGTGCTGTCGGCACGGGTGCTGATTGAGGGCGGATCCGAGGCGCAGCAAGCCGAATGGCTGCCGAAGATCGCAGCGGGCGAGGCGATCGTCTCGCTGGCGGTCGATGAAGGCGCCAAACACGCGCCGGCAAAGATCACCACCACGGCCGAACGGTCGGGCAATGGCTTCCGCCTGAACGGGTCCAAGGCCCTGGTGCTGGACGGCCATGTGGCGGATGCCGTGATCGTCGTGGCCCTGACCGAAGGCGGGCTGACCCTGTTCCTCGTCGATCCGAAGACGGCGGGGATGGAGATCGAGCGGACCATGATGGTCGACGCCCACAATGCGGCGCGCATCACCCTGAAGGATGTCGCAGTCGATGCCGATGCAGTGATCGGGACGGTCGACGGCGGCGAAGGTCTGCTGGAGGGTGCCCTCAACCTCGGCCGGGCCTGTGCGGCTGCCAGCCTGACCGGGGCCGGCGACCAGGCGTTCCAGATCACCATGGAGTATCTGAAGACCCGCAAACAGTTCGGCCGGGCCGTCGGGGAGTTCCAGGCCCTGCAACACCGTGCAGCCCATCTGTTCAGCGAGATCGAAATCGCCCGGGCGGCGACGCTGGGCGCCCTGCAGAAGCTGGACGCCGGCGATGCCGGCGCGCCGCTGGCGGTCGCGGTCGCCAAGGCCAAGGCCGGACGGGTGGCCGAACTGGCCGTGCAGGAGGCGGTGCAGATGCACGGCGGCGTCGGCATGACCGATGAGTATGACGTCGGCCTGTTCATGAAGCGGGTGCGGGTGCTGAACGAACTGCTGGGCGATGCCGGTTTCCACCAGGACGCAGTGGCGAAGAGTCAGGGCTTCTGAACTGATCGCGGCGGGGGTGGTTTGCACTGACGGGGGACGCTAAATCTCCCCCACAGGGAGACACGCACCATGACGCGATCCAACGCGCCCGCCTATATGCCTGGCTTTGGCAACCACTTCTCGACCGAGGCGGTGCCCGGCGCCCTGCCGGTCGGGCAGAATTCGCCCCAGAAGACGCCGCTGGGCCTGTATGCCGAGCAGCTGTCGGGCACGGCCTTTACGGCCCCGCGTACCGAGAACCGGCGCAGCTGGCTGTACCGGTTGCGGCCCTCGGCCCAGCATCCGGCCTATCAGAAGATCGACCGGGGCCTGATCCGCTCCGGGCCGTTCGATGAGGTGCCGCCCAATCCCAACCGCATGCGCTGGAACCCCCTGCCGGTACCCGAGACTCCGACCGACTGGGTCGAGGGGCTGGTGACCTATGCCGGAACCGGCGACGCGGATGCCGACGCCGGGGTGGGCATCCACCTGTATGCTGCCAACCGGTCGATGACCGACCGGGTCTTCTATTCCGCCGACGGCGAGCTGCTGATCGTACCGCAGCAGGGCGCGCACCGGTTCGTGACCGAGTTCGGGGTGATTGAGGCCGAGCCCGGCCATGTGGTGCTGATCCCCCGCGGCGTGCGGTTCAGGGTCGAGCTGTTTGGTCCGTCGCGGGGCTATATCTGCGAGAACTATGGCGCGGCCTTCCGCATTCCGGATCTGGGCCCGATCGGGGCCAATGGTCTGGCCAATCCGCGCGACTTCGAGGCGCCCGTGGCGGCCTTCGAGGACGTCGACCGGCCGACCGAGTGCATCCAGAAGTACGGCGGTGAGCTGTGGACCACGACCTTTGACCACAGCCCGCTGGATGTGGTGGCCTGGCACGGCAACTATGCGCCGTGCCGCTATGACACGGCCCGGTTCAACACGATCAATACCGTCAGCTATGACCATCCGGACCCGTCGATCTTCACGGTGCTGACCAGCCCGTCGGACACGCCGGGCGTGGCCAACTGCGACTTTGTCATCTTCCCGCCGCGCTGGATGGTGGCCGAGGACACCTTCCGGCCGCCGTGGTTCCACCGGAATGTGATGAGCGAGTTCATGGGGCTGGTGACCGGCGCCTATGACGCCAAGGCGGACGGCTTTGCCCCCGGCGGGGCGTCTTTGCACAACCGCATGAGCGGGCACGGGCCCGATCAGGCCACTCATGACGCCGCAATCAGGGCCGAGCTGAAGCCCCACAAGATCGAAGGCACCCTGGCCTTCATGTTCGAGACCCGCGCGCCCATCAGGGTCACGAAATGGGCTCAAACCACGCCTTTGATGCAGCTCGACTACGATGACTGCTGGTCCGGCTTCGCCAAGGGCCAGGTCTGACGCCGAGGGAGAGTGAGCATGATCCGCGTGGCTTCGATGGTGGGGGCGCTGGTGCTGGGGATGGGCCTCACGTCCTGTATGGGCGGCGCCGTGACCCCCGAACAGCGGGCCGAGGCTGACTGTCTGGCGCAGGGCGGAAAGATGCAGCGGGTCGGCCGCCTGCAGAGCCTGCAGTGCGTGCTTCAGTATTCCGACGCGGGCAAGACCTGCACCGATGCGGCCCAGTGCCAGGGGGAGTGCCGCGTCCCCGGCAGCGTCATCGTCGAGGATGGTCGAGCGGTCGAGGGCCAGTGCACCGCCGATTCGAACCGCTTTGGCTGTTACACCCGGGTCGAGAACGGGCGGGCGACGGCGGCCATCTGCGTCGACTGATCGCGCTGACATCTGCGCATAAGAAAACCGGCCGGAGAGTGATCTCCGGCCGGTTCTTTCTTGTGACCCGCGAGGGACCGTCGGGGGCCTCGCGAGAGGCCCCGTCAGATCAATAGCGGACGCGCAGGGTCATACCGTAGGTGCGCGGCGCACCCAGGAAGGCATCGATCGTCTGGGTGTCCAGGGCGGGGTTATAGAAGGTCCCGTTGGGCTGGACGGTCGACTGGAACGCCGAGCCTTGCAGCGGGGCGTTGTAGGCGACCTGGATGTATTCCTCGTCGGTCAGGTTCTGGGCCCAGATGTCCAGCATCCAGCGCTCGTCTTCCGTACCGATCGAGATCCGGCCGTTCACCATGGTGAAGGCGTCCTGTTGCTTGGTCGGCAGCAGGTCGGAGCCGGTGTTGTACTCGCTCATGTATTTGGCCGACAGGGCGAAACCGCCGCGCATGCCGTTGCCGAAGCTGCGGTCGAAGTTCAGCGAGGCCGAACCGGACCATTCCGGCGCGAACGAGGCCGTGGCGCCCGGCAGCAGCGAGAGCTGCGGGAAGTTGGCCGGGTTGGCCAGGTCGGCCGCGACGAAGTTGCCAAACTGGGCCTCGGTGTAGGTCACGCCGCCCGACAGGCTGAGGCCCTCGATCGGGGTGAACCACAGGAAGTCGGCGTCGACACCGCGCGAGGTCAGCTCGGGGATCGACTCCACCACGAAGGCGGTGCCGAGGAAGGTGTTGAGCTGGAAGTCCTCGAACGTCTGGTCGAAGTAGGTGGCGTTCAGCAGCAGCGAGCGGTTCAGCAGGGTCATCTTGACGCCGGCTTCATAGCTGTCGACCACTTCCGAGGGGAACAGCAGGCTGGCGGTCGGGGTAATGCCCGACTGCACGCGGTCCAGGTTGTAGCCGAAGCTCTTGTAGCCGCGGGCGTACGACACATAGGTCATGACCGAGTCGTTCAGCCGGTACGAGGCCTTGATCGTGCCGCTCAGCTCGCTGTCGTCGAAGGACTCCGACACCGACCGGTTGTTGAACGCCGAGTTCGACCAGGGCAGGCAGAAGTTGCCAAGGATCGTCGACGCGGTGGCGCCAAGCAGGCCGCCGATGGCCCCGGCGTTGGCGAGCGCTGCGTTGCAGGTGTTGCCGTTGCCGTTGACGTTCATCTGCTGACCTTCAACGGACTTCTCGTCCATCGTGTAGCGCAGGCCCAGGGTGATATCGAACTGGTCCGTCACGCGGAAGGTGTTGTTGGTGAACAGGGCGATCGAGGTCGATTCCTGTTCGTAGGTGTCGGCATAGCCGGCGCCGAGCGTGAAGCCGATGCCGCCGCCGTTGGCTGCGCCGCCGGTGGTCAGGCAGTTGTTCAGGCCGGGGACCGTCTGGCCCACAGCGGTGAAGCAGCCGATGCTTCCGGGGCTGACGGCCCAGCCAGGGTTGGCGCGGTTCAGGGCGGCGGTGAGCAGGAACGACAGGAAGGGCGTGTAGTCGGCGCCATAGTTCCAGGCGTCGGCGCGCGAAATGTCTTCCTGGGTGGCGAAGAAGCCGACCAGCCAGTCGAGACGGTCGGTCGCGCCGGCCAGACGGAATTCCTGGGTCAGGTTTTCGACGCCGTAGCCGTATTCACCGTTGTCGAAGCGATAGGCGATGTCGGCACCGGTGTAGTCGATGTCCTGGCCCTGGTCGCCGGTCCAGTTCCGCCACGACGTCAGCGACGTCAGGGTGGCGTTCATCGACGGCATGTCGAAATTGGCCTCCAGCGAGACGCCGCGGTCCTCGATGCGCTGGCCGGTGCCGCGGTTGGCATAGGCGAGGCGCGAGAAGGGCACGGGGCCGAAGCCCGTGGCGGGGGGCGTCTGGCCCGTTCCGGTCGAAAGGCCGTCCACGAACGGGAAGGTCGGACCGACGCGGGTCTGGACGCCGACGCAGCAATATTCGTCACGCTTGGTGTAGTCGGCGATGAAGCGGAACGAGGCCGTGTCGCTGGGCAGCCACAGCAGCTGGCCACGGACGGTCCAGTAGTTTTTGTTGGCGTCGTCGGTCGCGGTGCGCGGGCCGTCGCCGGTGTCGACGTCATAGAAGCCGTCGCGCTCGCTGATGCCGGCGTACAGGCGCATGGCCAGGGTGTCGCTCAGCGGGCCGGTGACCGAGCCGTTGAGCGAGCGGGCGCCGTAGTTGCCGACGGTCACCTCGGCATTATAGCCGGGCGTGAACGAGGGCTGCTCGGTGATGATGTTGATGACGCCGGCCGAGGTGTTCTTGCCGAACAGCGTGCCTTGCGGGCCCTTCAGCACCTCGATGCGCTGCAGTTCACCCAGATCGCCGAAGCCGACCGAGTTGCGCGACCGGTAGACGCCGTCGATCACGACGCCGACGGAGCTTTCGAGGCCGGGGTTGTCACCCACGGTGCCGACGCCGCGGATACGGGCGGTGGTCGAGGTCTCGGACGAGGTCGAGGTGACCGTCATGCCGGGGGTCAGGATCTGCAGATCCTTGATGTCCTCGACGCCGGCGTCCTGCAGGGTTTCCTGCGACAGGGTCGTGACCACGATCGGCACATCCTGCAGGTTCTGCTCGCGCTTCTGGGCGGTGACGATGATGTCGTCGACCGAGGTTTCCTGGGCCGAGGCGATTCCGGCAAAGCCGAAGGTCACGGCACCGACAACAGCGGCGGACGCGGTGGTACGAAGAAGGGTAGTGAGGCGCATGATGGCTCCCGGCTTGATGCTCGACAGCGCTGTTTGGCCGCCGAGCCGTTTCCTGATCCCGTGGACCTGCCCTTCTGTCGGGGCGTGGGTCCTCCAGTCCTTGGGGTAATCCAAGCGGGGGCCAGCCACAAGCAGCGGGCCTGCCCGGGGCCTGAATTCAGCCCCGGCGTGGACTGAACTGTGACGCAAAAGCGACAGAAAGCGATGACCTTACGTCAATATTCGTCCAAACATTGACAGTATCCGGGCGGTCGACGGGTAAATTCCTGCGCCCGGGGCCGTCCGGCCCGGTCTTCGATCGCCGCATCTTCGCCCCGGATGCGGCCGGGGTGCGACATTTTTTTGCAGCGGGGGAGAAATTCGGGCGGGCAGCCTCTACAAGGACGGCCCGCGCCCCGCCTGACCCCCGCTTCCGAGGCCGATCCTTGCTGTTTCTGCTTGCCCTTCTGCCCCTGCTGGGGGCCCTGGCACCCGCCCTGGCCATCCGGTTCGGCCGGAACGCCTGCGCCCTGGCCGCCGGGGCGGTGACCCTGTCGGCCCTGATTGTGCTGGGCAGCCTGGTGCCCGGGGTCATGAGGGGGGAGATCGCCACGGCCACTGTGCCCTGGATCCCCGCTCTCGGCCTGAACGCCAGCCTGTTCCTGGATCCACTGGGGCTGATGTTCGCCGGCATGATCCTGGGGATCGGCCTGCTGATCATCATTTATGCGCGCTTCTATCTGGCGGCGGCCGACCCCATGGGCCGGTTCTTCACCTATCTGCTGCTGTTCCAGGGGGCGATGCTGGGCATCGTCCTGTCGGACAATGTGCTGTTGCTGCTGATCTTCTGGGAGCTGACCAGCCTGTCCTCCTTCCTGCTGATCGGCTTCTGGCGGCACTCGCCCGAGGCCCGTCAGGGGGCGCGGATGGCTCTGTTCGTTACCGGCGGCGGTGGTCTGGCCCTGATCGGGGGCCTGTTGATCCTCGGAAACATCGCCGGTTCCTATGACCTGACGGTGATCCTGCAGCAGAAGGAGGCGATCCAGGCCTCGCCGCTGTATCTGCCGGCCTTGCTGCTGATCCTCGGCGGCTGTTTCACCAAGTCGGCGCAATTCCCGTTCCATTTCTGGCTGCCGCACGCCATGGCGGCCCCGACGCCGGTCAGCGCCTATCTGCATTCGGCCACCATGGTGAAGGCCGGGGTTTTCATGCTGGCGCGGCTGTGGCCGGTGCTGGCCGGAACCGACGCCTGGTTCGTGATCGTGGCGACCACCGGGCTCGTGACCATGGTGTTTGCGGCCTGCGTCGCCCTGTTCAAGGACGACCTGAAGGGGCTGCTGGCCTATTCGACGATCAGCCATCTCGGCTTTCTGACCATGCTGTTCGGCATCGGCACACCGATGGCGGCGCTGGTCGGGGTGTTCCACATCATCAACCACGCGACCTTCAAGGCCGCCCTGTTCATGAACGCCGGTATCGTCGACCACGAGGCGGGGACGCGCGACATCAAACGGCTGGGCGGCCTGTTCGGCCTGATGCCGATCGCCGGGACGCTGGCGGTGATTGCCGGCCTGTCGATGGCCGGGGTGCCGCCGCTGAACGGCTTCATCTCCAAGGAAATGATGCTGTACGAGGCCGCCGATACCGTCTGGCTGGGGCAGGCCTGGGTGTTTCCGGTGCTGGCGACGCTGGGGGCGACGCTCTCGGTCGCCTATTCGCTGCGCTATATTGTGCACGTCTATTTCGGAAAGCGCCGCGATGCCTATCCGAAGGCGCCGCATGATCCGGGCCTCGGCCTGTGGGGCCCGCCTGCCGTGCTGGTGGCCCTGGTCGTGGCGATTGGCCTCGCCCCCGCCCTGGTCGCCGGCCCGCTGGTCAATCTGGTCGCCGGTGCAGTGACGAACGGTGCGGCCGAGCCGGAGCATCTGGCCCTGTGGCACGGGGTGACGCCGGCGCTGTTCATGAGCGCGATCGCGCTGGCGCTTGGTGCCGCCCTGCTGATGGGCCACCGGCGGCTGGACCGCCTGTGGCAGGGCGCGCGGCTGCCGGAGGCCAAGCGGCTGTTCGATGCCGGCGTTCTGGGCGCCGTCAGACTGGCGCGGCAGGGCACGGATCTGCTGCAGAACGGCTCGCTGCAGCGGGGCATGGTGGCCCTGATCGGCACCGCCGTGGTGGTGGGCTTCGCCGGGTTTTTCTCGGCTGGCTACGTTGCGGGCGACCGGCCCGGGGTCGAGGCTTCGCCGGCCGCCGTGGTCGGCTGGATAGCCCTGATTGCGGCGACCGCCATGGTCGTCCTGACCCACAAGGCGCGCTACATCTCGCTGATCTACATCGGCATCGTCGGACTGATCATCTCGCTGGCCTTTGTCCATCTGTCGGCCCCCGATCTGGCCCTGACCCAGATCTCGGTCGAGGTGGTGACCATTCTGCTGATGCTGCTGGCGCTGAACCTGCTGCCCAAACAGACCCCGGTCGAAAGCCGGCCGTGGCGCAAGATCCGGGACGGCGGGGTCGCGGTGGCCGCGGGTCTCGGCGTCGGCGGGGCCGCATGGGCCATCATGACCCGGCCGCTGGACAGCATCTCGGGCTATTTCTGGGAGAATGCCAAATCAGAAGGCGGGGGGACCAATGTGGTCAACGTCATCCTGGTCGACTTCCGTGGGTTCGATACCTTTGGCGAGATCATCGTACTGGGGATCGCCGCCCTCGGCATTTTCGCCCTGCTGGAGCGGGTCGAGACCGGGGCCAGCGGCAAGCGCCTCGCAGCGTGGACGCCGGACACGGTGCGCTCGCCCGAACATCACCCGATGATGCTGGTCGTGGCCACGCGGCTGGTCCTGCCGCTGGCCGTGATGGTCGCCCTCTATATCTTCCTGCGCGGGCACAACCAGCCGGGCGGGGGGTTCATCGCCGGTCTGGTGGTCGCGGTAGCCATGCTGATGCAGTACATGGCCTCGGGCTTTGCATTCGCCGACCAGAGACTGCATGCCGACCACCATTCCCTGATCGGTGCCGGGGTGCTGGTTGCGGCCCTGACGGGACTGGGGGCGCTGCTGTTCGGGGCGCCCTTCCTGACCAGCGCCTTTGACTATTTCAGCCTGCCCCTGATCGGGGAGTTTGAGCTGGCGACGGCCCTGTTGTTCGACATCGGGGTGGCGCTGACGGTGATCGGCGCGGTGATGCTGGCGCTGGCGCAGCTGTCACAGGTGGCCGAGCGCGCCGAGAAGGAGCCGCAGCCCGAGACCGAGACGGCCATGGACATCAACCCCGGCCGCGATGATGCGGCCGCCGCGACGGAGGCCGACCAATGACGATGGAACTGCTCGTCGCCTCGGCCATCGCCGTGCTGACCGCCGCCGGGGTCTATCTGGTGCTGCGGGGCCGGACCTTCCCGGTCGTGCTGGGGCTGGCCTTCCTGTCCTATGCGATCAACCTGTTCCTGTTCGCCATGGGCCGACTGGTGATCGACCAGCCCCCCATCTATGACAAGGCCGCCGGGGCCTATACGGATCCGCTGCCGCAGGCTCTGGTTCTGACCGCCATCGTCATTGCGTTTGGCATGACGGCCTTCGTCGTGATCCTGGCGCTCCGGACCTTCCTCGAGACCGGCACCGATCAGGTCGACGGGCGTGAAGACGGGGAGGTGCAGCCGTGAGCGCCGCCGTCCCCCATCTGATCGTTGCCGCCCTGATCCTGCCCGCCATTCTGGGGGCGCTGACCCTGCTGCTGCTCCGGCATCGGCTGGACGCTTCGCGGCTGGTCTCTCTGGGGTCCTGCCTCGCGCTGGTCGGCATCGCCGCCGCCCTGACGCTGCATGCCTCGGGCGGCGCTGTCGAAAGCTATGCGCTGGGCAATTGGCGCGCGCCGTTCGGGATCGTGCTGGTGCTGGACCGGCTGTCGGCCATGATGCTGCTGCTGACGTCGGTCCTGGCGCTGGCGGTCATGAGCTATGCCGTGGTGACCGGCGCAGACCGGAAGGGCTGGCATTTCCACCCGCTGTTCCAGTTCCAGTTGCTGGGCCTGAACGGGGCGTTCCTGACGGGGGACCTGTTCAACCTGTTCGTCTTCTTCGAGGTGCTGCTGATCGCCTCCTATGGCCTGCTGCTGCATGGACAGGGGCCGACGCGACTGAAGGCGGGGGTGCAGTATGTCGTCATCAATCTGGTCGGCTCGACCCTGTTCCTCGTCGGGGTCGGCCTGCTGTACGGCGTCACGGGCACGCTCAACATGGCGGATATGGCGGTCCGGGTCGCGGCGGCGTCGCCCGGCGATCAGGGGCTGATTGCCGCTGCGGCGCTGGTGCTGACGGTAGTGTTCGCGCTGAAGGCGGCGCTGGTTCCGCTGCATTTCTGGCTGCCCGGGGCCTATGCGGCGACGACGGCCACCGTGGCCGCCCTGTTCGCCATCATGACCAAGGTGGGCGCCTATGCCCTGATCCGTACGGGCACGCTGATCTTTGGCGAGGACGCCGGCTCGCTGGCCTGGCTGACCGGGGACTGGATGCTGCCTGCGGCCATCATCACCACCGCCATCGGCTTCATCGGCCTGTTCGCGGCCCGCACCCTGCGCGACATGGCCGCCTGGTCGGTGGTCGGATCGATGGGGGTGCTGCTGAGCGCGGTCTCGGTCTTCCGGGTCGAAGCCATGGGGCCGGCCCTCTATTATGCGGTGCATTCGACGCTCGCCGGGGCGGCCCTGTTCCTGGTGGTCGACATGATCGCCAAACGGCGCGGCGAACACGGCGATGCCCTGACCGTCGCCCCGCGGTTCTGCCAGTCGGAACTGCTGTCGGGGCTGTTCTTCCTGTCGGCCATCGGCATCGTCGGCCTGCCGCCGCTGTCGGGCTTCATCGGCAAGCTGCTGATCCTCGACGGTGTGCGGGCGGCGCCGGAAGCGGCCTGGATCTGGGCGACGATCCTGATCACGACCCTGATCGGCGTGCTGGCCTTTGCTCGCGCCGGCAGCCGCCTCTTCTGGAAGAGCGCCTCGGTCGAGGGGACCATCCCCGTACGCGCCCTCCGGGGCCGGTGGGGCGGCGCAGGCGTGGCAGGCGGCCTGCTGGCCCTGCTGGTGGTGCTGACTGTGCTCGGCGGGCCGGTGACGGCCTTTACCGGAGCGACCGCCGCCCAGTTGTTCGACCCGCAGCAATATATTGACGCCGTGCTTGGCCCGACGGCGGGAGGTCGCCGATGATCCGCCGCCTGTTGCCCCACCCGGCGCTGAGCGTCCTGCTGGTCGTCGTCTGGATGCTGCTGGTGAACGAATTCACCTTCGGAGCCCTGTTTCTGGCGCTGGTGTTCGGCGTCGTGGTGCCGCTGGTGACCAGCCGCTTCTGGCCGGATCGGCCGAAGATACGCTTTGGCCGCGATGCCCTGGCCTATCTGCTGATCGTGATCTTCGACGTCATCGTCGCCAATTTCGAGATCGCCTGGATCATCCTGACGCGCCGCAACCGCGACCTGCGCTCTTGCTGGCTGGTGATCCCGACCGAGCTGCGCTCGGCCGAGGCCATCACCGTTCTGGCGGGCACCATCAGCCTGACGCCCGGGACGGTCAGCAGTGACATCTCGTCAGATGGCCGGGCCCTGCTGGTGCATGCGCTGGACGTGGCCGATCCGGCCGCCGAGGTCGCGCGCATCAAGCAACGCTATGAGACCCGTCTGATGAAGGTGTTCCGATGACCGGTTCGATCCTGCCCTGGGCCCTGGGGTTCGCCCTCGCCTGTGTCAGCCTGGCGATGCTGCTCAGCCTGTTCCGGCTCTTGCGGGGGCCGACGCTGGGGGACCGCATCCTGTCGGTCGACACCCTGACCATCAATGTGATCGCCCTGATCGTCGTGTTCGGCGTGGCCGAGGCGACCCAGACCTATTTCGAGGCCGCCCTGCTGCTGGCCATGGTCGCCTTCGTCGGCACGGTCGCCTACTGCAAATTTCTGCTGCGGGGGGACATCGTCGAATGAATCCGGTCGCGGAAATCGCCATCGCCGTCCTGCTGGTCATGGGCGGGATCTTCATTCTGGTCGGGTCGTGGGGTCTGGCGCGGCTGCCGTCTTTGATGACCCGGCTGCACGGACCGACCAAGGCCAGTACCCTGGGCGTCGGCGCCTGCCTGATCGCCTCGATGATCTATTTCCCGGCGTCGGGGCAGCCCTGGTCGGCGCATGAGATGCTGATCACCATCTTCCTGCTGCTGACCGCCCCGATCTCGGCCAATATGATCGCCAAGGCCCATCTGCACCGCCAGGGGCATTCCATTGACCCCAATCCCGCGGACGGCATTCCGGAAGGGCTGCCCGCCCCGCCGACGGGGGACGACTGGGCGACGTTCCGCGGCGCCGAGTCCTCGCGCGACGACTAGACATTCACCATTGCGGGCCCGGCCCGGAGTGCGCATCTGTCGCCGATGCCGACGTCCCCCACCTATCGCCCCGAGCCCCGCTTCTTCGATCTCGGGGAGGACTATGGCGACGCCGTCCTGCCCGCCGATTTTCCCGAGAGCCGGCTGAGGGTCCGCAATGACCGGGCGGCCGCGACGGTCGGGCTGGACACACTGACCGACGCCGAATGGATTGCCCATTTCGGCCGGTTCGAGCCGCTGCCGGGTCAGCCCGGTCCGGTGGCCATGCGCTATCACGGGCATCAGTTCCGGACCTACAATCCTGACCTCGGCGACGGCCGGGGTTTTCTGGCGGCGCAGCTTCGCGACGATCAGGGTCGACTGATGGATCTGGGCACCAAGGGATCCGGGACTACGCCGTGGTCGCGAGGGGCGGACGGGCGGTTGACGCTGAAGGGCGGGGTCCGCGAGGTGCTGGCCGCCGAAATGCTGGAGGCGCTGGGCGTCCCGACCAGCCGCGCCCTGTCGCTGGTCGAGACCGGCGAGGCACTGGAGCGCGGTGACGAGCCGTCGCCGACGCGCTCGGCGGTGCTGGTGCGGCTGTCTCACAGCCATGTGCGGTTCGGCACCTTCCAGCGGACGGCGTATCTGGAGCGACCCGACCTGACGGCGGCCCTGGCCGAGCATGTGCGGGCCCACTATCACCCTTCGGTCGCCGAGGGAGACGTCCCCGGCCTGATGGCGGCGATTGTCGCGGCCTCGGCCCGGCTGACGGCGCGCTGGGTTGCAGCGGGCTTTGTTCACGGCGTGCTCAACACCGACAATCTCAATGTCACGGGCGAGAGCTTTGATTATGGGCCCTGGCGATTCCTGCCCCACTATGAGCCGGGCTTCACCGCCGCCTATTTCGACCAGTTCGGCCTCTATGCCTTTGCCCGCCAGCCCGAGGCGGTGTTCTGGGCGCTGACGCAGCTGGGCGGGGCGCTGAAGCCGATCGCCGACGTCGGCGCCCTGACGGAGGCCTTGAACGGCTTCGGGCCCCGCTATATCACCGAGCTGCGCGCCGCCTTCCTGGAGCGGCTGGGCGTCCGGTCGCTCGGCGAGGCGGCAGACCAGCGGCTGGTTGACACCACCCTGGCCCTGCTGCGCGACGGGGGAGAGGCCCTTAGGTGGGAGCCGCTGTTCCACGACTGGTTCGGCGGCTTCTCCTCGTCCGAACGGGCGCTTCGGGGGCCGCGGGCACGGCTCTATCAGGGCGAGGCCTTCGACGCCTTCCGCTTTGCCCTGTTCGAGCACGAGCCGGACCGGCCCGAGCGGCTGGAGCATCCGGTCTTTGCCGCCCCTGATCCCGAAGAGATGCGGATCGATGAGGTGGAGGCGATCTGGGCCGCGATCGACCGCGACGATGACTGGGCCCCGTTCCACGCCAAGCTGGAACGACTGGCGTCCGTCCGCGCGGCCCGGCAACAGGCTTAACGGCCCGGAAAGCCTGTCGGGGTTACACATCCGTATGGATACGGCCACGCTTTGGCCGTGGACCCGGCGCAGAAGGCGATCACGGATGGTTACGCTCACGCTTCGCACCCTTGCGGGACAGGCTCGCCGTTCCGACATCGTCACTGTTACCAATAGAACGAAGCCCCTCCCCGGGTCCAAGACCATGCACAGCCACACCCTCCCGAGCGCCCGCGCGCGTCTGAATGCCAGCTATCTGAACCTGACCCTGTGGACGCTGCAGGGCTGGGTGGCGATGTTCTTCATCGCTGCGGGCTATGCCAAGCTGACCGAGCCGCTCTCGACCCTGACCGCCCTGATGGGCTGGCCGCAATATGTGCCGGTCGATCTGGTCCGCGGACTGGGCCTGGCCGAGATCGTTCTGGCCGTCCTGCTGCTGACCCCCCTGATCAGCTGGAAGCTCGGCCGTCCGCTGCTGATCGTGGCGGCGGCCGGCCTGCTGGTGCTGCAGACCGTCATGCTAGGCGTCCATGCGCTGAGCGGTGACATCGGCCACTCGGTCGTCAATCTGGCGCTGCTGGCGGTGACCGCCCCGGTGCTGTGGTTCCGGCTGCGCGAAGCCTGCCCGCTTCGCTAACCACCCTTCGCCCGGCATTTGTCCGAGCAGTATTTCACCTGATCCCAGTCGCGCGCCCATTTGCGGCGCCAACTGAACGGACGCGCGCAGGCGGGGCAGACCTTTTGCGGAAGGTCGCCCTTGGCCGTACCCCGGTCGTTGACGTGACGTCGCGTCATCAAAAAGCTTCCCTTTACGTGCGCGTCAAGTTATGACGGATGCATGGCCAGTGCTGACGATCATCGCACCTATTCCATCCGCCAGCTGTGCCGCGAATTCGGGGCGACGGCGAGGGCCCTGCGCTTCTATGAAGACAAGGGCCTGCTGACCCCCGCACGCAAGGGCCAGACCCGTGTCTATTCGGCGCGCGACCGGGCGCGGCTGAAGCTGATCCTGCGGGGTCGCCGCATCGGCTTCTCACTGCACGAGATCCAGGAGATGCTGGATCTGTACGATCACAATGATCACAACGTCCACCAGATGGCCGTGGCCCTGCGCCGCCATCGGGCCCAGATCGAGGCGCTGAAGCTGCAGCGACAGGATCTGGATGACGCCATCGCCACCGCCGAGGAAGCCTGCCGCGTCATGGAGCAGCGGCTGGGCCAGCACCGGCCGGACCTGCTGCCCGGTGCCGACGAATATGCCGACCTGCTGAAGGCGCGGCTGAATCCGGATCATGGACATGCGCCGCCGGTGCATGTTCTGCATTCCCCTCTGTCCCATTCCCAGAAGTCGAGAGTCTGACCCATGGCCTACAAGGCACCTGTCCGCGATCTGACCTTTGTTCTGAACGAAGTGCTGGAGATCGACCGCTATTCGAACCAGCCCGGCTTTGCCGAGGTCAGCTCGGACCTGGTGCAGCAGATCCTCGAGGAAGGCGCCAAATTCGCCGAGGAGGTCATCGCCCCGCTGAACAAGGTCGGCGATCAGGAAGGCTGCAAATGGGATAACGGCAAGGTCACCGGCCCGACCGGCTGGAAGGAAGCCTATCAGCAGATGGTCGAGGCCGGCTGGCCCGGTCTCAGCTCCGATCCCGCGCACGGCGGTCAGGGCATGCCGGCCATCGTCGGTATGGCGTTCGGCCAGTTCACGGCGGCGGCCTCGCCGGCCTTCTCCATGTATCCGGGCCTGACCCACGGCTGCTACGAGGCACTGCACGCCAATGCCTCGGATGAGCTGAAGGCCATCTATTGTCCCAAGCTGGCGACCGGCGAATGGGGCGGCACCATGAACCTGACCGAGCCCCAGTGCGGCACGGATCTGGGCCTGATCCGCACCAAGGCGGTGCCGAACGGCGACGGCAGCTACAACATCACCGGCCAGAAAATCTGGATCTCGTCCGGCGAGCACGACTTCACCGACAACATCATCCA
>JAHJYN010000043.1 GCA_018826885.1 Alphaproteobacteria bacterium
CGCCAGTTCGCCAAGATCGAAAAGGTCAATCTGACCGCCGTCTACCGCCTGATCCGCTCGCTTGAGCCGCTGCTGCGGGCCTCGGACGCCGGTCGGGCCATCCATCTGACCACCAGCCTCGCCAGCGCGCCCAAGGCCTTCTGGGGCAGCTATGCCGCGACCAAGGCCGCCGCCGAGGTTCTGGTCCGCTGCTGGGCCGATGAGATCGAGTCCACCCCGATCCGCGCCACTGTGCTCGATCCGGGCCGCATGCGCACCCGCCTCCGGGCCCAGGCCTATCCGGGAGAAGACCCGGAGACCCTGCCCCATCCGTCAGAGATCGCGCCCCTGATCGTCGATCTGGCCCGGGGCGATCAGGTGCCGCCGGTGAGGGTGAGCTTCAGGGAGTGGAGAGCGGGCCAGTCGGCCTGACCTGGACTTCTATCTAATAGTCCCATCCGACTAGACCATACATGAAGGTGCCCAGATCGAAGACCGGCCCGTACCACGGCTCCTGTCGGTGGGCATAGCGATACCCTTCTTCAGGGTCGAAGGTTTCGATTGTTACGGAAAGCGCGTCCGGAGCGCCACGGCACCCGCTGGATGGACTTTCCATCAAATCAGATTGCTCCAGCAGCTGCTCGAACGACTCCCTCTCCTCAACTGACAATGGGCGGACGACCTCGTTGAGGACCGTTCCTTCAGGCCCTTGTTGATCGGCAAGCGGCGAAAGCGTCCTGGCTGTCATTGTCCACCGGCCGTCCTCTCCCGCTTCCAGTCTCACAATCATTGGATGCGTGGAGCCCGAGAGCCAGATGAGACGTACCGCCCGCGGCGCCCCCGCGGCGCGTTGGTAGAGGGAAGGCTCTCCGAGATCAGCCAGCTCGTCGCTCAGCCAGAATGCCTCGAGCTTCTCCAGGACAATTCCTTCGCTCTCGAAATGACCCTCAAGCACGCACTTACTGACGGTCGTATTGAGCTCGGGCGGGAAGTAGAGGGTCTGTCGATTACTATACCAGCCTGCAACTAAGGCCGCTCCCAGCAACCCGAAGGTGAAGACGATGGGAAGACCTCTGGACATCGCCGCCGCCTCCTACTTCTTCGGGGCGTGCTTCTGGCCGGTGCGGATGCGGCCGGAGCGGCTGACCTGGCGGGCGCCGCCGCGGGCGCCCTTCTGGACAGCGACGCTCTGGCCGGCCTTTTTGGAGGAGCGCGCCTTCAGGCCGCTGACGATCTTGGGCTTGGGACCGCCGGCCTTCTTCTGCTCCAGCGCCTTGCCGGGCAGGTTGGACAGGGCCTCAGCCTTCTCCGCCTTCTTGATGCGGCGCGGGGCGGTCTTGGCCGCGCCCTTGTAGCGTTCCGGTCCGGACTTGGCACCGCCCTCGGCATAGGGATTGGTCCCGCCCGACTTGACGGTCAGGCGCATGGGTGTCCCCGGCAGGTCAAAACTTTCCCGCAAAGCGTTGATCAAATAGCGTTTGTAGGTCTCGGGCATGGCCGAGGCCCGGCTGGCGAACAGCACAAAGGTCGGCGGACGGGCCTTGGTCTGCGCCATGTATTTGGGCTTGATCCGCTTGCCGTCGACGGCGGGGGGCGGGTGCCGTTGCGTGGCCACCGCCAGCCAGTCATTGAGGTCGCGGGTCTTCACCTTCACCGACCAGGTCTCATAGGCCTTGATGATGGCGGGCATCAGCCGGTCCACGCCCCAGCCCGAATGCGCCGACAGGGCCACGAACGGCGTGCCACGCAGCTGGGACAGCTTGCTATCCGCCAGCCGCGTCAGCTCGGCCAGACGCGCCTGGGGTTCTTCCTCGAGGTCCCATTTCGAGGCGACATAGACGATGGCCCGGCCCTCGCGTTCGACCAGATCGGCCAGCTGCAGGTCCTGGATGTCGAAGGCATTGTCCTTGTCCATCACCAGTACGACGACCTCGGCAAAGGTGATGGCGCGGATGGTGTCGGCGACCGACAGCTTCTCCAGCTTTTCCTGAACGCGGGCCTTGCGGCGCATGCCGGCGGTGTCGACCAGCCGGATATTTCGGCCCTCATATTCCCAGTCGACCGAGATGGAGTCGCGCGTGATTCCGGCTTCGGGACCGGTCAGCATGCGATCTTCGCCGATCAACCGGTTGATCAGGGTCGACTTGCCGGCATTGGGGCGGCCGATGATGGCGATGCGGATCGGCTTGTCGGCCTCGTCCTCTTCATCGGCGACGAAGGACTCCTGCCCGGCGGCCGCCACCAGGGCAGCATAGAGGTCTGCCATCCCTTCGCCGTGCTCGGCCGACAGGGGCACGGGTTCGCCAAAGCCGAGAGCGTTGGCCTCGCCCACGCCGCCGCCGCTTTCGCGGCTCTCGGACTTGTTGGCGACCAGCACGACCGGCTTGGGTTGACGCCGCAGCCGTTCGGCAAAGATGCGGTCCAGTGGGGTCACGCCTTCGCGCGCGTCGACCATGAACAGGATCAGGTCGCCGTCGCTGATCGCCGCCTCGGTCTGTTCGCGCATGCGCGATTCCAGGCTGTCGTCGGTAATGTCCTCGAACCCGGCTGTATCGATCAGGGTCAGTTCCAGATCGCCGAGACTGCCCTTCGCATAGCGACGATCCCGCGTGACGCCCGGCCGGTCATCGACCAGGGCCAGGCGTTTTCCCACCAGCCTGTTGAACAGGGTGGACTTGCCCACATTGGGGCGGCCGACAATGGCGAGTTTCAAGGCCATAGCGGCGTCTAGCGTGTTTCTCTTGTAGCCGAAAGGCGGATCAGCGGACGCTGATCACCTCGCCGCGATCCGTGACGACCAGAATGGCCCCGTTGAAGGCTGTCGGCGCCACATAGGACGGCGCCCCGAGACGCAGGGTCGAGACGACCTCACCGGTCTTCGGGTTCAGGCCGACCAGCTCGCCGTCCGAATTGGTCAGGACCAGACGGTTGGAGGCCAGCAGCGGCCCCGACCACGACGGGCGAACCGTGCGGTCGAAGAAGCCGAAGAACCCGCCTTCCTGCCGCACCCGGCCCTCGTTCAGGTCTTTGGTCCAGTAGACCTGACCCGTCTCGCGGTTGAGCACGCTCAGCTCGCCGGCCTTGGACACGATATAGACCACGTCGCCCACGGGCAGCGGGGCGTTGACGGCAGCGACGGGCACCTGCCAGCGCGACTGACCCGTGCGCACATCCATCGAGGCCAGCACGCCCGAGTGGCTGGCGGCGTAGACGAAGCCGCGGCTGATCACCGGACGACCGGCCACGTCCCGGATTTCTGAGAGGGCGCTGGTACGGGTGGTGCGCGACAGTTCTTCCTGCCAGACCGGCTGACCGGTCGCGGCGCGGAAGGCAAAGACCTCACCCGACGACATCGGCGCGATGACGGTGTCCCCGGTGACGGCCGGGCTGGAGGCCCGCATGATGCGCGCAGGCTCGACGATTCCGCGATAGGACCACTCAACCGAGCCGGTGTTCACATCGAACGCCAGGATCTGGTTGTCGATGTCGACCACATAGACCCGCGATCCGGCCACAGTCGGGGCGCCGTGGATCGGCACATCGACAGGCGTCTGCCACAGCATGGCGCCGCTGGTCTGGTCGAAGGCCGTCATGGTGCGATAACCGGACGAGACAAACACCTTGCCGCCGCCCAGCGCGACGCCACCGCCAAAGCCGCCGCTTTCGCGACCCTCAGGCTTGACCGAGGCGCGCCAGATCACCGATCCGCTCTGCGCGTCCATCGCGGTTACCGTGTCCTCGCCGTCGAGGGCAAAGATCCGGCCGTTCTCGGCCACGGCGGGAGACATGACCTGGCGGGTCCGGGCCGAGCCGGCCCCGATGTTCCGGCGCCAGGCGATGGTGAAGTCGGCGCCTGCGATCACATGCTCGACCGCATTCTCGGCATTGCCGCCGGGCGCAGGCCAGGACACGGCGGCCTGCGGGCCGGGCAGGAAGAAGTCACGTCCGGCCAGCGCCGGCGACGGCACCATGGCCTGATCGAACTCGAGCACCGACAGGCGCTCGCCTTCCGAGGCGACCGGGCCGGCGTCCGGCGAGCGACCGAGGTTGAAGGGCAGCAGGTTGCTGACCGTTCCGCAGGCGGCGACCGACAGGGCAGCGCCACAGACGAGGAGCGTTCTGGCGAACCGGTTCATAGGCGTACTCCTGAGCGTGGACGTCATTCGGCCGGGGCCGGTTGGGCCGGAGCCTGCGCCTGAGGCGCAGCGCCCGCCTGCTCCGGCGAGACCACCGCCGGGGGCGCTGACTGCGCTTCAAGGATACCGGGCAGCGAGCCCAGCGTGCCGCTGTCAATCATGGCAATCGCCGCCTGGGCGCGCTGGCGAACCGTATCGGGCACATCCTGTCCCAGTTGCAGCTGAACGAAGGTCGCGCGGGCCTCGGTGCTCTTGCCGTGCTGCAGCTGGGCCATGGCCAGCGCTTCAAGCGCCTGGGCCCGGAACGGCCGGCCCTCGCGGGTCAGCGGCGTCAGGCGCCCCTCGACGTCTTCATAGGTGCCGGTATCCATGACCAGAAGGGCGGCTTTATAGGCCGACGCGTCGGACAGCAGCGGGTCACCGATAGCCTTGGCCGACTTGTCGAGAAGTTCGATGGCTTCGTCGACGCGGTTGGCCGCAAGGGCCAGACCGGCACGCTGGGCGAGCGCCATGGACTTGTAGGCGCCGTTACCCTCGCGCTCGGCCTCCGCAAAGGCGGATTCGGCAGCGGCCAGATCATTGGTCTGCAGGGCTTCGATACCCCGCTCATAGGCGACGGACGCATTGGCAGCACGAGACGACTCGTACGACTGCCAACCCCACCAGCCCAGGGCGGCAATCAGGGCCAGTACCAGAATCCCGCCCACTACGGGCAGCCATGTTCTGGCCAGTCGCTTATAGCGGTCGGAGCGAAGCTCCTCCTCGACCTGCTCGAAGATATCCGTCACGAAAAGAACGCCCCAAGTCGTTAATCTGAGTTCGGCGCGACCCTAGACCATTTTCGGCCCGGGTCGAGACGTCCCCCATTGAAAATGCGCACAATCTGTCCGCAGCGAAAAACCCGCTACGACGCGACCGGCTTGCGCGAGAAGTAGGTCTCGACTTCGGCAGGAAAACGGCGGGCGCGGACATCTTCGGCATAGCTTGCCACACCGGACAGGATATGGCCCCGCATATCGCCATACCGGCGCACGAATTTGGGCGTCCAGTCGAACAGGCCCAGCATGTCCGGGGTCACCAGAATCTGGCCGTCGCACTCGGCCGAGGCCCCGATTCCGACGGTGGGCACGCCGATCGCCCGCGTGATTTCTCCGGCCAGACCCTCGGCCACGCCTTCAATCACGATGGCAAAGGCCCCGGCATCGGCGGTGGCCTCGGCCTCGGCCATGACACGCAGGCGCTCGTCCTCGGTCTTGCCCTTGGCCTTGAAGCCCCCCTCGGTCAGCACCGCCTGGGGCCTCAGCCCGACATGGCCCATGACCGGAATGCCGCGCTCTACCAGATAGGCGATGGTCTGGGGCACGGTCGGTCCGCTTTCCAGCTTGACCCCCTGCGCCCCGGTTTCCTTCATCACGCGGGCGCAGTTCTGATAGGCCAGCTCCTTGCCGCCTTCGTAACTGCCGAAGGGCATGTCGACGACGACCATGGCCCGTTTCGCCCCGCGCATGACCGCCTGGCCGTGCAGGATCATCATCTCCAGCGTCACACCGACCGTATTGGGCAGGCCGTGCACCACCATGCCGACGCTGTCCCCGACCAGCAGCAGGTCGCAATGCTCGTCCAGCAGGGCGGCGGTCGGCGCGTCATAGGCCGTCAGGCAAACCAGCGGCGCCTTGCCCTTTCGGGACTGGATATCCGGCGCGGCAAGGCGGCGGACGATTTCCTGTTTCTGGCTGGACATGGTCGGCTCCGGGACAGCTTTCGCATTGCAGCATAGCCGCCCCGGGGGACTGCGTCACCCGCAGGCACCCAGATGTGGCTCAGACGTCCTGCGACAGGCGTACCACGCCGGCCAAGGCCAGGGCCGCCACGGCCGCCGCCGCGATCCAGAACATCTGCATGCTGCCCAGACCGCCCAGCGCCAGATCCGCCACGCCCCAGCGTTCCATCGCCGCCTGCAGGGCCGAGGCCACATCCAGATTGACCGACTGTCCCGCCGCCTGCGCCGCATCCACCCCCGGCAAGGCTTCGGCGCCGCCCAGATCCATGTCCAGAGTCAGCATCTCGCGGAGGGCCACCACGCCGCCGATCGCACCCGCCACCCCGAGGCCTACCGCCCGGAACCGGGCGCCACTCTGCAGTCGGGCCTCCAGATCCGCCACGAACAGGGCCGTGTCCGGCATAGGCGGCGCGCGATCAAAGGCGCGCTCGATAAAGGGATCGAATTCATCAACCGACATGCGAGTCCCTCCCTGTTTCGCCAACCCCGGGATTGAGGATCTGGCGGAGTTTATCCAGACCACGTTTGACATGTGACTTCACCGTTCCAAGCGGCAGATTTAGGGCAGTGGCGATCTCCGGATGGGTCATCCCGGCCCCGTGGCCGAGGGACACACAGAGGCGCTCTGCCTCACTCAGGGTCTGCAGGGCCGCATCCAGGTCAAAACGACCGAGAGGGTCGACGCTCGACACCTGATCTTCTGCTGCATCTTCCGAAACATAGCGCGCCTCTTTCTCGCGTCGTTTGAGATAGAGGCGCGCGGCGATACGCTTGACCCAGGCCGCGAAGGTCCCCTCGCCGCGGAACTCGGTGCACCGCTCATACGCGAGGATGAAGGCATCCTGCGCGATGTCGTCGGCCAGCGAGGGCTGGGCCCCCATCCGACGCAGCAGCGCCCGCACGGTCGACGAGTGCCGGCGCACCAGTTCGCCGAAGGCCCGCCGGTCGCTGGCCGCCGCCAGGGCGGCCAGCTCCACATCGTGCCGGTCGGACAGGCCGGGTTGGGTCATGGTCGTGTCCCCCCTTCGATCCCGGCCTCAGTCCCTGTTCTTGTTGAAGAAGCTCAGGATCAGGAAGGCCAGACCGATGGTCGCCGGAATGACGGCAAACGCCAGCATACCGTCGCCGACATTGTCACTCCAGTTACGGTCACCCATGTCATTGATCAGGCTGAAGGCGGCAATGCCGATGCCAACCGCCAGCCAGATGATCCCGCGCCGGATG
Organism: Alphaproteobacteria bacterium; assembly: GCA_018826885.1. Lineage (GTDB taxonomy): Bacteria > Pseudomonadota > Alphaproteobacteria > Caulobacterales > Caulobacteraceae > Brevundimonas. The sequence goes on from JAHJYN010000043.1 coordinate 7,120, forward strand.
TCCTTGTTGCGCGACGGCAGGTTCTTGGTGATGTCCTTGCTCAAAGCCTCGATCACCTCGGGCGGCAGCGGCTGCCCCTTGTCGATGGCGGTGCGAACGGTCGTCTGGATTTCCTGACGCTCGCGGCTCTTCAGCCAGCTGGGGCCGACGATGATCGCCGTGATGGTGCCGAAGACGGCCAGTATGGCAATAATGCCGACGAAATTGTCGTCCATGATGTGTCCCTCTCGTCCAGCCTGAAACAGAATGTTCCCGGCTTCTATGGGGGAAGAGGCGCCGACGGGGTTGAACAGATGCGCCGCCCCGGGTGAAATCTTCGTAAGGTTGCCGCCGACTGTACGGAGTATCGCGTCATGACCACCCGCCGTCACCTGCTGGCTGCCCTCCCCGCCCTGTCGCTCGCCGCCTGTGCGACGCCCCGCACGGGGGGACGCGCCGACGGCCCGGTGCGGGATCTGACAGTCGCCACCTTCAACATCTGGCACGACCAGGGCGACTGGCGCGCGCGCCTGCCGCTGCTCGAGGCGACCCTGCGCGGCGCCAATGCCGACGTCATCGGCCTGCAGGAAGTGCTTCAGGACGGCGATAGCCTGCCCAATCAGGCCCGGACACTCGCCGACCGGCTGGGCATGCAGATGGTCTTCAGTTCCGTCGATGCCGAGGACCAGCCGCGCCGTTATGGCAATGCCCTGCTGACCCGCCTGCCGATCCTCGATTTCGACTGGATCAAGCTGGAGCCACTGGACGACTACCGCACCGCCCAACGCATCCGCTGTCGCCGGGCCGACGGCACGGTGATCGACATTGCCAACACCCATTTCCATCACACGGGCGAAGGCGGGGCCATCCGCGCGCGTCAGATCTCGCACCTGCTGGACTGGCTGCCCGACGACGGCACGCCGTTGATCCTGGTGGGCGACCTGAACGCCCCGCTCGACAATCCGGAGATGGCCCCGCTGTGCGCCCGCTTCTCGGAGGCCCTGCGCACCGTCCACCCCGATCAGGCCGACCGCACCACGCTGAACACCGCGCTCGGCCATCGGTCAGTGCAGATCGACCACATCCTGTATGAGGCCGCAGCCTTCACCCCGGTCGAGGCCGCGATCGTCGGTGATCAGCCGGTCGGCGACGTCTGGCCCTCGGACCACTTCGCCAAGGTGGCCCGCTTCAGGACGGTCTGAGGCGCCGCACCAGCAGGCCCGCCGTCACCAGCGTCAGGGCCGCAAGCCCGCCGATCATGCCGATCTGTTCGGCCAGCGGTGCCAGTGCAGGCCCCAAGACGCTCAGCACCGGCAGGGCAAACAGGGTCAGCACACAGGCCACCAGCAACCATGGCAACAGCGCCAGCTGGCTCATCCAGAAGCGTCGGCGCGCCACGCGCTCGGCCACGGCAAACTCAAAAGTCGCATCGCGCGGCCCGGGCGTTCCGGCCGCGAGGAAGGCTTTCAGTGTGTCATCCGGCGTCATGGGCGCCTCCCAGAACGGACAAGAGCCGGGCCCGGCCTCTACTGACATGAGACTTGACCGTCCCCAGCGGCAGATTCAAGGCCGTCGCCGCCTCGGCGTGAGACCAGTCCTGCGCCAGACACAGCAACACACAGGCCCGCTCCGCCGGCGACAGCCCCGACAGGGCCCGGTCCAGTGACAATGCATCTTCGGGCTGTACCCCCGCCGGCATTCCCTGCCCGGCCAGCCAGGCCAGATCGCGGGCCGAACCCCGCCGCGTCGAGCGGATGCGGCTGAACGCCTTGCGCCAGGCGATGCCCATCAACCAGGTGCGAAAGCCCTCGGCCCGCTTCAGCCCGGACAGCCTCTGCCAGGCGATCACCAGCGCCTCCTGCGCCAGATCGTCGGCCTCGGCCCAGCCGCTGCCCATCAGCGGCCTCAGAAACCCGCGCAGCGCCGCCTGATGCCGTTCGACCAGACGCGAAAAGGCCGCGTCCGACCCGGACCGGGCGGCCGCGACCAGTTCGGCATCGGATCGGGTATCGATCACGGCCCTGCCCCGACAACAACCTCAGGACCGGGGGCGTCGCGTCGTTACTGCCGAAATCAGCGCCCACACCGCCACTGCACCCATGACCAGGGCCACCACGGTGAAGGGGAAACGAATATCGAAGTCGATGCCGAACGTATCCGGCATGTAGGCCGCAATGCCGAAGCCACCGGCCAGCACCGCGAACAGTCCGAACAGCGACCAGTAGTTGGTCGACCGCCCCGAGCCCGCGCCGCTACCCCACGCCTCGGCGTCGGAATCGATCGGGCGATCCAGAATTTTCAGCAGCGACTCGGGCGGCTCCTGCCCCTTGTCGGCATAGGTCTTCAGCAGCTTCAGCGTCTCGCGCTGCTTGCGATAGTTCAGCCAGCTGGAAAAGCCGCCGAACACGAACCACGCCATCGGGAACAGCAACCACCAGTACGAACGAAACAGGTCTTCCATCTCTCGATCTCCGCATCGGCCGCGCCGCTCATCGACGGGCCGGTCATGGTGTAGTCGCCACCCTCCCCGACATCGGATGCAAGCCCATGCGATTTTTTATCCGAGCGCCGACTTCCACTCTTCAGGCTTGAACCCGACCAGCAGGGTGTCCCCGGCTTCCAGCACCGGCCGTTTGATCATCGACGGCTGGGCCAGCATCAGGGCCACGGCCTTGTCGGCATTCAGGTCCATCTTGTCGGCCTCGGGCAGTTTGCGAAACGTCGTCCCCGCCCGGTTCAGAAGCTTTTCCCAGCCGGCCCGCTCGACCCAGCCCCGCAGCCGCGTCTCCTCGACGCCGGCCTTCTTGTAATCGTGGAAGGCATAGGCCTGCCCCGCCCCCTCCATCCATACCCGCGCCTTCTTGACCGTGTCGCAGTTGGGAATCCCGTAGAGGATGGCGGTCATGGGAGGTCTCCAGAGAATCGTTGGAGCCCGATCCTGCCGAGACAGGCCCCTGAGGGCTACCGCTTGCATTTAACTGCTCAGTTTAATATAGTCACCGCCACACCGCGCCGGAGGCCGCCATGACCTATGCCGATCCCAAGTCCCGCCTGATCCCCTGTCTGTGGTTCGACCATCAGGGCGAGGAAGCCGCCAACTTCTATGTCTCGCTGCTGCCCGACTCGCGCATCGACCATGTGACCCGCGCTCCCGACGACTATCCGGGCGGCAAGGCCGGTCAGGCGCTGGAAATCCAGTTCACGCTCGCCGGCCAGCCCTATTCGGCGCTCAACGGCGGGCCCCATTTCACCTTTACCGAGGCCATTTCCCTACAGGTGATCTGCGACGATCAGGCCGAGCTGGACCGGCTGTACGCCGCCCTGTCCGTGGTCCCGGAAGCCGAACAGTGCGGCTGGCTGAAGGACAGATACGGCCTGTCCTGGCAACTGATCCCCCGGTCCATGCCGGCCATGCTGTCGGACCCCGACGCGGCGCGGGCCAAGCGGGTGTTTCACGCCATGATGGAGATGAAGCGGCTGGACATCGCCGCGCTCGAGGCCGCCTACGCCGACTGATCGTCGCCCGGCACGGCACAGAAAATGTCGTGGAGCATGCCCATCAGGGCCTGCACCCTCTCATCGGCGATGGAATAGTAGATCGAGCGGGACTCGCGCCGCGTCTTGACCAGACCGGCCTGACGCAGTTCGGCCAGTTGCTGGGACAGGCCTGGCTGTTTCAGGCCCAGGTCGCGTTCCATCTCGCCCACCGCCCGCTCCTCGCGCGTGATGTGGCACAGGATCAGCAGACGCGTGGGATTGGCCAGCTGCCGCAGCAGGTCGGCGGCCTCCGGGGC
>JAHJYN010000044.1 GCA_018826885.1 Alphaproteobacteria bacterium
AGTGATCTCGAACGGGACGGCCATCCTGGGCCTCGGCAACCTCGGCCATATGGCGTCCAAGCCGGTGATGGAGGGCAAGTCTGTCCTGTTCAAACGGTTCGCCGACGTCGACAGCTTCGACGTCGAGGTGAAGACCACCGACCCGGACGAGTTCATCACCGTCGTCAAGAACATCGGCGACACCTGGGGCGGCATCAATCTGGAGGACATCAAGTCCCCGGAATGTTTCGTCATCGAAAGCCAGCTGCAGGACCTGCTGGACATCCCCGTCTTTCACGACGACCAGCACGGCACGGCCATCATCTCGACCGCCGGCCTGATCAATGCCTGTCACATCACGGGCAAGAAGCTGGAAGACATCAAGGTCGTGCTAGCGGGTGCCGGTGCCGCGGGCCTGTCGTCCATCGGACTGATGAAGGCGGTCGGCGTCCGCGCCGAAAACACCGTGATCGTCGACCGCGACGGCGTGGTCTACAAGGGCCGCGAGAACATCGACCAGTGGAAGGCGGCCCACGCCACCGACACCCCGCACCGCACCCTGGCCGAAGCCATGGTCGGCGCCGATGTGGTGCTGGGCCTGTCGGCCAAGGGCGCCATCACCAGGGAGATGGTCGCGTCGATGGCGGCCAATCCGATCATCTTCGCCATGGCCAATCCCGACCCGGAGATTACGCCCGAAGATGTGGCCAGCGTGCGCTCCGACGCCATCATGGCCACCGGCCGGTCCGACTATGTGAACCAGGTCAATAACGTGCTGGGCTTCCCCTACATCTTCCGCGGCGCCCTCGATGTGCGGGCCCGCACCGTCAACCATGAGATGAAGATCGCCTGCGCCCGGGCCCTGGCGGCTCTGGCGCGCGAGGATGTGCCGGACGAGGTGGCCGCCGCCTATTCGGGCCGCAAACTGAAGTTCGGTCCCGACTACATCATCCCGACCCCGTTCGACCCGCGCCTGATCTGGTACATTCCGCCCTTCGTCGCCCAGGCGGCCATGGACACCGGCGTGGCCCGCCGGCCGATCCCCGACATGGATGCCTATCGCGTCGCCCTGCGCCAGCGGGTCGATCCGTCCGCCGCCCTGATGCAGAAGATCGCCTCGGCCGTGCGCGCGGCACCCAACAAGCGGGTGGTGTTCGCCGAGGGCGAGGAGACCACCGTCATCCGCGCCGCCTGGGGCTTCAAACAGGCCGAACTGGGCACGCCGATCCTGCTGGGTCGCGAGGACCTGATCCGCAAGAACGCCGCCGAGGCCGGGCTGAATTTCGACGATCTGGACATCGAGATCGTCAACGCCCGCATCTCGGAAAAGAACGACGCCTATACCGACTGGCTGTACGAGCGCCTGCAGCGGCGCGGCTATCTGCGCCGCGACGTCCAGCGGATGATCAACCAGGACCGCAACTATTTTGCCGCCACCATGGTCGCGCGCGGCGATGCCGACGCGGTCGTCACCGGCACCACTCGCAATTTCAACATGGTGCTGAAAGAAGTGCGTCGGGTGCTGGACGTGCGCGACCGCCTGATCGGCCTGTCGGTGCTGCTGGCCAAGGGGCGGACCCTGTTCGTCGCCGACACCTCGATCCACGAACTGCCCGACGCCCGCGAGCTGGCCGAGATCGCCATCCAGGCTGCCGCCACGGTCAAGAAGCTGGGCCGCACCCCCCGCGTCGCCTTCCTCAGCTATTCGACCTTCGGCAACCCCCCGGGCGACCGTAGTGAACAGGTACGCGAGGCTATCCGCATCCTCGACCAGATCGGCGTCGACTTCGAATATGAAGGCGAGATGCCCGCCGAGCTGGCGCTCGATCCCGAGGCGCGGGCGGCCTATCCCTTCATGCGCCTGACCGGCGACGCCAATGTACTGGTCATGCCGGGCATCCACTCGGCCTCAATCTCGGCGCGGCTGGTGCAGGCGCTCGGCGGAGCGACCGTCATCGGCCCGCTGCTGGTCGGCCTGGAGAAGTCGGTCCAGATCGTCAGCCTCGGCGCCTCGGTCAGCGAGATCATCGCCTCCGCCACCTTCGCCGCCTACGACGAGGCCGTCGGCGAAGAGGGCTAACCCCGTGCCTGTCTAGGGGGTCGGCTCTCGCTCGCGGGCGGCGTAGTCAGCCTCAACGCGCGGCTGTCTGGCCGCGACGTAAAAGGCCAGCACGATGGCAAACACGCCGATCACGGTCGAATAGAGGAAGAAGGTGAAATAGCCGGCCCCGAGCCCGGCGGGCGTCACCGCGCTCTTGGTCGCGCCCTCGACCAGCGTGCCCGCGGGCAGGTTGTTGAAGAACCCCTTGAACGCGCTCAACGGCCCGCCTGCATCGGCTGACCGGGCCGAAGCCTCGACGATCTTGCCGGACTGCGAGGCGATAATCTTGCCGGGCAGGGCGTAGAGTGACGTGAACAGGGCGTACTGGGTGGCCGTAAAGCCGATCGACGTCAGGCTCGACATATAGGCAATCAGCGCCGTGCCCGCGAAGCCCGACGCCACATTGTCGACGCCGATGGCGATGAACAGGGCAGTCAGATCATGACCCTGCGTGGCCAGCCAGGCAAAGACGATATTGGAGACCGGGCTCATGAAGGCGCCGATCACCATGGTCCGGATCAACCCCAACCGGGCAACCGCCCACCCGCCCGCAATCACGCCGGCCGACAGGGCGATGACCCCGAACAGCTTCCGCACCTCGCCGATCTCGATCAGGCTGAACCCCAGATCGATGTAGAAGGGGTTCATGATGTTCAGCACGAAATCGGCCAGACGATAGAGGCAGATCAGCGCCAGAATGGGTCCGGCCAGCTTGCCGAAACGGACAAAGAAATCCATCAGCGGCGCGCCGAACGAACCGGCCAGATAGGCGCCCGGACGGGTCTTGAAACCGGGAATCGGCCAGCAGGCGAGCGTCAACAGCGCAAAGCCGCCGATCACATAGCCCAGCTGGTTGAGCACACCGACCAGTCCGCCCTCTTCAACGGTTGCTGTGATCGCAGCGCGAGCCCCCTCACCCAGCAGCGGTCCTCCGGCCCACAGGATCGCATCGGGCTTGTCGGTCAGGCCGGTACCAATGACGATGGCCGCGACTAGGATCAGACCAAGCCGTACGACCCACTCGACCTTTTCCAGAGCGGGTCGTGAAGGAATGCCGTCGACCGGGATGGGCCGGATAATATGTTTCTTTTCGCGGGGCGCCATGAACACGCCCAGAAGGCCAAATCCCATCAGCGCCGCCATCACCGCGTAGGACAGGTTCCAATTGTAGTATTGGGCCAGCGCCAGCGGGACGAAGCCCGCCGCGATCTGGGCCACGCGCCAACCCAGTTGATAGGCGGCCGCCATAACCCCCTGTCGGGCATCGTCTGTGGCCTCAATCCTCCACGCGTCGATCGCGATGTCCTGCGTCGCTCCAAAGAAACCGACGGCCACGGCAAAAAACGCGATGCCCGCCAACTGGGTCAGGGGCGACATGGTCGACAGCCCCCAGAGGCCGACAATGATCGCGATCTGCGTGACCAGCATCCACGAGCGCCTGTGGCCCAGCCATTTGGTCAGGATCGGCACATTGGTTCTGTCGAGCAGCGGGGCCCAGACGAACTTCAGGGCATAGGTCAGGGTCGCAAGGGCGAAAAAGCCGATCACCTCCAGCGACACGCCATCATCCCGCAGCCAGGCCGTCAGCGTGTCGTAGATCAGCAGGTTCGGCAGCCCCGAGGCAAAGCCCAGCAGCAGCATGGTGAACGTCCGCCGCTCGCCATAGACCGCGAGACCGCCAAACCGGCGGGCATCGGGTTCTGGGCGGGAATTCGCGGTCTCGGTCATGCGGCACGTCCTCTGCGGGGACGCAGCAACCGTCCCTATGCGGAGGCGACCTTGGCGCGCTCCGCCGGGTTCGTCCAGCGGGTCAGGGCGGCGGTCAGGGTCTCGACGCCCAGCGGCTTGGTCAGATGGTCATCCATGCCGGCCTCCAGACAGGCGCGGCGGTCGTCGGCAAAGGCATTGGCGGTCAGGGCCAGCACCGGGGTGGTGTCCCCCCGCGCCCGCAGCGCCCGGGTCGCGGTCAGGCCGTCCATGCCGGGCATTCGCATGTCCATCAGTACCAGATCGAACCGCGCCCGCTCCAGCGCCCGCAGCGCTTCCTCGCCCCCCGCCGCCGTCTCGACGACACAGCCCTGACGCTTCAGCAGGGTCGTGGCCAGCAGGGCCCCGACCGGATTGTCCTCGACCAGCAGCACCCGCACGCCCGGAAAGGCAGGGCGGCTCAGGCGGTCATCCTCGGCATTGTCGGAGGCAGGGCCGGGACCGGACGCTGCCCCGGTCAGGGCCAGCGCGCGCTCGACCAGCGAGGCCGGGCGCAGCGGCTTGATCAGGTAGCCGTCGAACCCGGCCGCCCGATAATCGGTGATGCGGTCGCGCCGCCCGGGCCGGAGCAGGACCACGGCATGGCGGCTGGCCGGGCGAGTGGCCAGTTCAGTCTCAGGCGCGCGCCCGTCGTCATCGACCAGCACCAGATCGGCGGCAGCTTCGGATACCAGACGGGCGCCGGCGTCGCGCGCCATGGCCCCTGCGGTGGTTGCGGTGAATGGATGGGCGCCTGTCACGGCCAGGGTCAGGCCCGACAGCGGGGCCTTGGCGATGGGGTTCTGGTCCGCCACAGCCTCGAACCGGGCCTCGAATTCGAACCGGGCGCCGCCGCCGGGACGGTCGCCGACCGACAGGGCGCCGCCCATGGCCTCGGCCAGCCGCCGCGCCACGGCCAGCCCCAGACCCGCGCCGTCGTGGCGGGTGGCATCGGTGCTGTCGGCGTGACCGAATTCCTCGAATATGCGAGCGCGGGCGGCCTCGGGCACGCCCGGGCCGGTGTCCTCGACGACGAAGACCAGACCCGCTTCGCCGGAGCGGCTGACCGAGATCGCCACCCCGCCGTCGGGCGTGAATTTCACCGCATTGCCCGCCAGATTGAACAGGATCTGCCGCAACCGCCCCTCGTCGGCGCGGACCACCAGGACATCGGCGGCGACGCTCCAGGCGATCTCGAGCCCCTTGTCGTGGGCGCGCGGGCTGAGCAGTTCGGCCACCCCCCGCACCAGATCGTCAATGCGCACCGGCGCCAGATCGAACTCCAGACTGCCGGCGTCCAGCCGGGCATAGTCCAGCAGGTCATTGACCAGCCCCAGCAGATGGTCGGCCGAGGTCCGCGCGGCCTCCAGATAGGCCTTCTGCGCCGGATCGAGGCCGCTGTCCGACAACAGGCCCAGCATGCCGATCACCCCGTTCAGCGGCGTGCGCATCTCATGGCTCATCAGCCGCAGAAAGCGGACGGCGGGATCCGTCTCATGCGGATCGGGCGGGGCGGCGGGCGACGTCATGGCGGCCAGCCTAGCGCCGACCTCTTAACGCCCGCTCAAACGGGGGTGTGGGCCGCGGCCGTCGCCCGGTTGAACTGGGCCTCGGCGTCCATGCGGGTGTGGCGATAGATCAGGGCCTCGGCCACATGGCGGCGCAATATGCCCTCCGCCCCATCCAGATCGGCGATGGTCCGCGCCAGCCGCAACGTCCGGGTCCAGCCCCGGGCGGTCAGACCCCCGGCCTCGCCCGCCCGCATCAACAGGGCCCGCCCGTCGGCATCGGGCCGGGCATGACGGTCCAGCAGGGCACCGCCCAGATGGGCATTGATGGTGGCGCCGCCCTCCTCGGGGCTGAGGTCGGCGAGACGCACGGCCTGGACCTCTCGCGCACGCGTCACCCGGGCGGCGGCCTCGGCCGTGCCTTCGGCCGGGGCCGGCAGGCTCATGTCGGCGGCGGTCACCGGCGGCACCTCGACCGTCAGGTCGATGCGGTCGAACAGGGGGCCGGAGATGCGGTTCTGATAGTCCCTCTGGCAGAGCGGGGCCTTGCCGCACGCCCCCTTTCCCGCCCCGCCCAGCCCGCAGCGGCAGGGGTTCATGGCCGCCACCAGCTGCACCCGGGCCGGATAGCGTATGTGGGCATTGGCGCGCGCCACGATCACCTCGCCCGTCTCCAGCGGCTGGCGCAAGGAATCCAGCGCCTGGGGCGAATATTCCGGCAGTTCATCGAGGAACAGCACGCCGTTGTGGGCGAGCGACACCTCGCCCGGCTTGGCCCGGTGGCCTCCGCCGGTCAGGGCCGCCATGGAGGCCGAGTGATGCGGCGCCCGGAAAGGCCGTTCGCGGGTCAGGCCGCCCCGCTCGATCAGCCCGGCCATCGACCAGACCATGGAGGTCTCCAGCAGCTCGCGCGGAGTCAGGGGCGGCAACAGGCCCGGCAGCCGCTGGGCCAGCATCGACTTGCCGGAGCCGGGCGGGCCGATGAACAGCAGATTGTGGCCCCCGGCCGCGGCGATCTCGAGCGCGCGCTTGGCCCCCTCCTGACCGCGCACCTCGTTCAGGTCGGGCACCGGCCCGTTCGATTTCAGCGGGCCGGGCCGGGGCGCGCTCAACACCTGACCGCCCTTGAAATGATTGATGAGCCCGATGAGAGAGCGCGGCGCCAGCACCGCCACCTCGGGCCCCGCCCAGGCGGCCTCGGGACCATTGGCCTCGGCACAGATCAGCCCCAGCCCCATGCCGTTGGCGGCCACCGCTGCCGGCAGGGTCCCGCTGACCGGCACGATCCGCCCGTCGAGGCTCAGCTCGCCCAGCGCCGCCCAGCCGTCCAGCGTATCCGGGGCGATCACCCCCATGGCGGCCAGCAGGGCCAGGGCGATCGGCAGGTCGAAATGGCTGCCCTCCTTCGGCAGGTCGGCGGGGGCCAGATTGGCGATGATGCGCCGCGACGGAAGGGCCAGCCCGATCCCGGAAAAGGCCCCGCGCACGCGCTCGCGGCTTTCGGCCACCGCCTTGTCGGGCAGGCCGACCAGGGTGAAGCTGGCCTGGGTGCCCTCTCCGCCGAGGATCTGGACCTCGGCGTCGACGCGTCGGGCATCGACCCCGTCGAACGCAACCGTCACCACCCGCGCAACCATGGCCGTTCCTCCACACCCGCAGGAAGGAACAAATCACGAACGAACGCCGGTTGTCAAACCGGCCGACCTCAGCCGGCGGCGCGTTTCGCCTCGATCACCTGCCACATGCGGTCGGTGGCATCGATGCCGGTGAAGCGCTTCAGCTGCTGGGCGCCGGTCGGCGAGGTGACATTGATCTCGGTCATCCAGTCGCCGATCACATCGATGCCGACGAAGATCAGGCCGCGGTCTTTCAGCGTCGGGCCGATGGCGGCGCAAATCTCCTTGTCACGGGCCGTCAGCTCGACCGGCTGGGCGATGCCGCCGACGCGCAGGTTCGAGCGCACCTGATCCTTGAGCGGTACCCGGTTGATGGCCCCGACCGGTTCGCCGTCGACAATCAGGATCCGCTTGTCCCCGGCCGAGACGGCGGGCAGGAATTTCTGGATGACGAGCGGATCGCGCGACCCCATGGCGTGGATTTCCACCAGCGCCGCCAGATTGGGGTCACCGGCCTTCAGCTTGACCACGCCCGAGCCGGCCGCCCCGTGCAGGGGCTTCAGTACGACATCGCCGTGGCGGGCGTGAAAGTCCGCCAGCATGTCGGCATCGCCCGAGATCATCGTCGGCGGCGTCAGGCCCTGGAACTGCGCGACCAGCAGCTTTTCGGGCGCCGACCGGACCTCGGCCGGGTCGTTAACCACCAGGGTGTGCGGATGGATCGTCTCCAGCAGATAGGTGGCGGTCACATAGGCCATGTCGAACGGCGGGTCCTGCCGCATCAGGACGACATCGACGTCGGACCCCAGGTCCAGCTTCACCCAGTCGCCGAAATCGGCATGGTCGCCAGCCTTGTCGCGCACCGTGACCGGCCGGGCCCGGCAGAACAGCCGCCCGTCCTCCAGCGCCAGGGTGCGGAAATCATGGACCCACAGCCGATGCCCGCGCGCCTGTCCGGTCAGGGCCATCAGGAAGGTGGTGTCGGAGGCAATGTCGACGGCTTCCATCGGGTCCATCTGGATGGCGACCTTGAGCATGGCGGACCTTTCGGATCAGAGACGATAGCGGCCGTCGAGGTCGGTCTCGGCGGCCAGACCCCGGATATGGCGCGGCAGACGCCCGGGCGCCAGTGCGATCAGGTCCAGCCTCAGCGTCAGACCGTTCAGCCCGGGCCGCGCCTTGCGGACCGCGCCCGCCGCCCGCACCAGCCGCCCGTGCTGAACGGGCCCCAGCGCCTCGATCGCGGCGGCGAGGGTCGCGCGCCGCTTGACCTCGACGGCGGCCAGCACAGACCCGCGCCGGGCCAGGATGTCCAGCTCCCCATGGCGGGTCTTCAGCCGGAACCCGAGGATCTGATAGCCCTTGAGCATCAACCAGACCGCCGCCGTCCATTCCGCCGCGTGGCCCTCATGATGGGCCAGACGTCCCTTGCGGGTCCGGCCCTCGCGCCGGTCGGGGACGGTCGGGCTCACGGGTTCGACAGCTCCAGCGCCCGGCGATAGACCTGCTTCCGCGGCAGGCCGAGGCTTGCGGCCACGCGGGCGGCGGCCTCGGACACCGACCGGTCGGCCAGTTCGGCGGTCAGGGCCTGATCCAGCGTCGCCTCATCCGGCGCGACCTCATCGGCCGGGCCGATCACCACCACCATCTCGCCCTTGGGCGCCTGACAGCGCGGATCAACCGCCAGCTGGTCCAGCGGGCCGCGCACCCAGGTCTCATGCAGCTTGGTCAGTTCGCGGGCGACCACCGCCTCGCGCGGGCCCAGCACCTCGGCCATGTCGGCGAGCGACGCCGCCAGTCGCGGGCCGCTTTCGAACACCACCACCGTCTGTCCGGGCGCCTTGAGCCCCTCCAGTGCCGTACGCCGCGCGCCTGACTTGGCCGGCAAAAACCCGGCGAACAGCACCCGGTCGCTGGGCAGGCCGGCGCCGGTCAGGGCCGCCAGCAGGCTTGACGGGCCCGGCAGGGGAAACACCGGCAGCCCCGCCTCGATCACCGCCCTGACCACCGCATAGCCGGGATCGCTGACCAGTGGCGTACCCGCATCCGACACCAGCGCCACCACCTGCCCGGCCTCCAGCCGCTCCAGCACGCCGGGAATGGCCCGGACGGCCGCATGGTCGTCGCAGCGCTCCAGCTTGGCCCGGAGACCGTAGGCCGTCAGCAGGCGCGCGCTGACCCGCGTATCTTCGGCCAGCACCAGATCGGCGGCCGCCAGCACATCCAGCGCCCTGAGCGTCATGTCGCGCAGATTGCCGATCGGCGTCGCCACGACATAGAGGCCGGGGTCGACCCGGCGCGGCGGCGGGGCGGTTCCGGACCACAGGCGGGGGAGATCGGTTTCGGTCATCAACAGACCGTGCCAGCACCCGGCGTGCCCCTCAAGCACAGATCAGGTCAGCAGGGCTTTCAACACGCCGTCCAGAACCGGGCGCCCGCGCGCCGTGGCCGCCACCCGCCCCTCTGACAGGGTCAGAAAATCGTCGGCAATCAGGTCGGCCAATCGCCCCCCGGAGGGGCGGATCTGCAGCTCGGCCAGCACGGTCAGCGGCACGCCCTCGACGGTGCGCAGGCCCAGCAGCACCTTTTCCTCGGCCGCCTCAAGCGGTGACAGAGCGGTGTGCTCGGCCCAGGGCCTGCCCGCCCCGACCCCGGCGACATAGTCCGCGACGCCCCGGTGGGCGACCGTCGCCGTGCGCACGCCGTCCAGCGTCAGCCGCCCGTGCGCCCCCGGTCCGATGCCCAGATAGTCGCCGCCCCGCCAGACATGCAGATTGTGCACCGACCGGGCCGCCACGCCGCGCGCATGGTTGGACACCTCATAGGCCTCGAACCCGGCCTGCCCGAGCACCGACTGGGTCGCCTCATAGAGGTCCGCTGCGAGATCCTCGTCCGGCGGGGTCCAGACGCCCCGCGCCACCGCCCGGCCGAAGGCGGTTCCGGGCTCTATGGTCAGCTGATAGGGCGAGATGTGCTCAAAGCCGCTCTCCAGCGCCCAGATCAGTTCGCCGGTCCAGTCGCTCACCGTCTGGCCGGGCCGGGCATAGATCAGGTCGATGGACAGGCGATCGAAATGGCGGGCGGCGAGGGCCACGGCCCGGCGGGCCTCGGCCCCCGAATGATTGCGGCCGAGAAACCTCAGCGCCGCATCGTCCAGGGACTGCACCCCCAGCGAGAGGCGCGTGACTCCGGCCCCGGCCAGCGCCGCGAACCGCTCCGCCTCGGCATCGGTGGGGTTGGCCTCCAGAGTCACCTCAATGTCGCCAGCCACCGGAAACAGGGCCCGCGCCCGATCCACCACCGCCGCCACAGCCTCGGGCGGCATCAGGGACGGCGTGCCCCCGCCGAAGAAGATCGACACCAGCGGACGAGGCCCGACAAGCAAGGCCCGGGCGTCCAGATCCTCGAGCAGGGCCGTGACCAGCCCCGCCGCCTCGGCCTCGCGCCCCCGGGCCCGGAAGACATTGAAATCGCAATAGGGACAGATGCGCGCGCAGTACGGCCAGTGGACATAGAGCGCCAGACCGTCGGGCGTGTCAGTCAATCAGGGCGTCTTTCAGCAGGGCAAAGGCCCGGGCGCGGTGGCTGATCCCGTCCTTGAACGCGGGGTCCATCTCGCCAAAGGTCTGAGTGTGCCCTTGGGGCACGAAGATCGGATCATAGCCAAAACCCCGGTCGCCGCGCGGCGGAAAGGTCAGGGCGCCGTCGACCCGGCCCTCCACGACCACGGCCGGTCCCTGCGGCCAGGCCACGGCCAGGGCCGAGGTGAACCATGCCGCCCGGTCGTCCGAGCCGATCTCCTCCAGCCTTTGCTCGACCTTGGCCATAGCGTGGGAAAAATCCTTCTCCGGACCGGCCCAGCGCGCAGAGAAAATGCCCGGCGCCCCGTCCAGCGCCCGCACCGACAGGCCGGAGTCATCGGCCAGCGCCACAAGGCCCGAGGCGTCGGCCGCATGACGGGCTTTCAGCAGGGCGTTGCCGCAAAAGGTCGTCTCGGTTTCGTCCGGTTCCGGCAGATTTTGATCACTCATTGTGACGACGTCGTAATTTCCATCCAGCAGCGCTGCGATCTCGACCGCCTTGCCCGGATTGTGGGTCGCGACCAGCAACCGCATCCCCTTGATTAATTTGAGATTCATGACGGCACACTTTCGAACGGGCAGGATTGCCAAAGTTTAACATCGTTAAACGATATGTAACGTGATTTTTTGCCGCGGCAGGCCTATCTATTATTTCAAGAACGAGGGGTTGCAGCGTTCTTGTCTAAGGCTCATAGCGCAACCACATTGCTGATCTAAACAAAAACACGCAAAACCCGCCCTCTCAGGGCAAGATGGAGAACTCCAATGAACACCATGCCTGTCACCATGCTGATGGACCGTATCGGTCACGTCGTGCTGAACGTCGCCCTGCTGGCCGCCATGCCGACCGCCCTGGTCGCTATTCTGGTCCAGTCCTTCTGA
>JAHJYN010000006.1 GCA_018826885.1 Alphaproteobacteria bacterium
CCCTGCCCTGTCTGCAATGCCGGCGGCGAACGGGCTCTGGTCGTCACCGAAGGGAGAGGTTTCTTCTGCTTCTCCCTCAAGAAAGGTGGTGATCAGATTGCTCTCGCCGCGCACATCCTAGCGATCTCCGCAAAGGATGCGGCCGTCGAGCTGGCTGAACGCGCTGGATTGGTACCGTCCCGCAGTACAGCCGGTCCGACAAGGCCCCGCACGGTTCCCGAGAGTGAGGCGGAGGGGGGCAGTAAGCTCTCCCCGCTGAGCTATCTCGAGACGGATCACGATGCGGTTCTGGCCCTCGGCTTCGACCCCGAGATCGCCAGAAACCTGGGCATCGGCTATGCCCCGCGTGGCGTCTGCCGTGGCTCGATCGCGGTTCCGATCCGGGACCCGACCGGAACGCTTCTCGGCTACCTGGGTGTGCAGGACATCACCTACCTGCCGCCTGACTTCCAGACCAATGTCGTGCCGCTCCAAAAGCGCGCCTGATCCCGAACCCCTCGCCCATCGCGAGGGGTTCATTTTGTCCGCTGGGCGAGGTGAGTTTCGAGTTTGAGGTATGATGGGGGTGGACGACCCCGCAGTATCGCCAGACGTGGCGACACTATCAGGCGGAACGCTCGGCGCATTTGTTGCGGCTTACCGGGCAATGCCCGAGACAACGCAGGAACCAGGCCAAGAACCTGACAATCAGGCTCCTGTGCGCATCCGGACGAGCCCTTGTTTACACCCCGCCCGGTCAGGGCGGGGTTTCTTCTTTTATGAGATGATGAGGAGCGGACAGCACAAGGAGGCATTCATGTCCGCGACCACTATCGACCGTGTCCGGGAGCTGAACGACAGTTTCCGCAGTTCTTTCGTCGGCGGGGCAGTGATGCTCACGGACGCCGTTGACGCCCTCGAGCCCGACTCCAAACGCCGGCTGCTCGAGAAGGTGCGTGACTTCGACCGGTTCGAGGACGGCAATGATCCGTACCGCGAACACGATTTCGGAGCGATCACGTTCGAGGGCGAGCGATATCTGTTCAAGCTCGACTACTACGACCGGGCCTGCAAATTCGCGTCGCCCGATCCGTCGAACCCGGCGGTCACGACGCGCGTGCTGACCATAATGCTCGCGCGGGACTACTGACCATGGACGCCGCCCGGATCGTCATGATCGTCTGGGAGGGAATCGAGATCGAGGTGACCTACAAGCCGAAAGACATCCTCGCGATGTCGCACCTCGAGCTTCGCATTCCTTCGAAGGCCAGGATCCCCGTCACCGAGACCGGCTACCGCTCCGAGTTCCTGCACCCCGGCACTGTCGAGGATGCGGGAGGGCCGCAAGCCTATGTCATCGCTTGGCTCGACCACACGGCCCAAAGCCGCGAGTGGCAGGCCCATGTTGTCACGTCGCGTCAGCTCTCGCTCTTCTAGGGGACCGGGAGCATGCGCACCGTGACGCTGGACGGTCGGACCTACCGGATGCGGGACGTGAACCGCATCTATCAGGAGCAGCGAGCCGAGGCGGTAAGGCGTCAGGTCCAGCCGACCCTGTTCGAGGTTCACCAAGACCTGCGGCCCAAGGCGCACAAGACTGCCGCCGGTCGCTTTCAGCATCCGACGCTCTTTGACTGACACAGGCCCTTCGGGGCCTGTTTTTTTATGGGAAATAGGCGGCGGTTTAAGGGCTCCGCCGCGCGGGCTCGCCGCAGACTTCGCGATGGGCACAGTCCGCTATCCACACCCCCCGGGCCGGATCAGTCGGGCATCCCTTATGATGGTCCCAGAGCGATATGTTTCGTAACGCGTGGTGGCGCATCGCAGGCAAAAGTCCCGACGCCGCCACCACGGTTTCGGGGCTTTTGCTTTTCATCCTGCCGGGAAGGTTGGCGAACCTCTCAGCCTCCGGCGGTCGCCATATTGAATGAGAGGAAGGGTCAGGCTCCACATACGGGGAAGACCATCGCTTCGCCGATTACATGCAAAGTCCCTCTTGTCGGCGGAGGACTACGGGCTCCTGGGCTGGGAACCAGTGAGGGAGCCTAGAGAGGAGGGAGCATGAGCGCCGGGAGAAAACGGATCACCGCTCTGTGCATCACTTAGCCCGCCATGGCTAAGGGCCTTCTCCAAACCGGGGAAGACCCCA
>JAHJYN010000045.1 GCA_018826885.1 Alphaproteobacteria bacterium
GGCAGGGGGGCGAGCGCCAGCAGCGGGGCCGGAGGCGCCGGCGGTGCGGGCGGCGCTGCGGGGGCCGGCGGCGGGGGCGGCGGATCCTGGGTCACCTGCAGGGCCGCCAACGGGGTCGCCAACAGCGACAGGGCGGCAACGCTTATGGCCACGGTCAGCGGGCGGGCATGGGGGACGCGGTCAGTCATCAGACAATCGATCCTTTTCTTGAGGGAGCGGGCATCGCCCGCCATGGCGGTGGAACTCCACGGGAGAGCCGTGCCGCGGCCTGGCTGGCTGGCCAGCCGCACGAGGGCATGGGCATAGGTCTGGCGGTCGACGCGCGCGACGGCGGCGGCATCGGCGGCCTCCTCGGTGCGGGCGACCAGAGCGGCGTGCAGCACCCAGACCAGCGGGTTGAACCAGAACAGGGCCAGCGCCAGCCGCGACAGGATCAGGAACAGCCAGTCGCCCCGCTTCAGGTGCGCCAGTTCATGGGCCAGCACCGCCTCGGCGGTCCGCGGATCGGAGAGGCTGGCGGGATCGAGCAGGATGGTGCCGGGCGGCACCCCCCAGCTGAGCGGTCCGGGCAGGCGTTCGCTGGCGACCAGCCGGGGCCGACGCCCGGTACAGAGCCGGTCCAGCGCGGCGCGCCAGGCCGGACAGGTCACGGCCTGCCCCTCGGACGTCCAGCGGTCCAGCGTCAGGATACCCAACACCAGACGACCGACGATCAACAGGCCGCCGACGAGCCAGACGAGGAGCCCCAGAGCCATGGGCGATGGCCAGGGCATGGCGGCCTCGATCGCCACACCGGCGACCGGTCCGATCTCGCCCTGCCACAGGGGAGCGGAGGCGACGTCGGGCGCGGCGACAGCAGAGGCCGGCAGGAGGGCCAGTTCCCACACCGGCAGCGCCAGCGCCACCACCGGCAGGGCCAGCAGCAGGCAGACGGTCGCCCGCAGGATGTTGGCCCGGTCCGCGGCACCGCACGCCGCCACCCTAGCGCAGAGAAGACCCGCGCCGGCGATCAGGGCAGATTTGAGGGCCAGAGACAGGATCAGGGCGGCAATCATGAGCGGTCCTCCCCCTCCCCCGGCGTGCCCAGCCGGTCGATGGTACGGCGCAGGGCCTCGGCCTCGTCGGCCGTCAGGGTCTGGCCCAGTCCCAGAAGCGCAGTCGCCGCGCTGGCGGCAGAGCCGGCGAAGAAGGTCTCGACCATCCGCTTCAGCGCGCCCTCGGCCACGGCGTCGGTGCGCGGGACGGGGGCATAGACGAAGCCGTCCGGCCCGGCCGTGCGCCGGACCAGCCCCTTGGCCTCCAGCCGGCTGAGCAGGGTCCGGACCGCCGAGTCGCTGAGCGGATCGACCAGCACACCACGCAGGGTGGCAGCCGTGGCCTGTTCCAGACGGTAGAGGGTCTCGAACACTTCGCGCTCGCGCCGGGGCAGTTGATCGATGGAGGTCGGGGGCATGGGAGGCTCGCTACATTTGTAACGCTACACTTGTAGCGAAATGGGTCGGGAATGAGGCGGCCGCATGAAACCCCTGACAGGATGGTGGGCCTTGCCAGTCGGCTGCCGAAGGGAAAGGATCGATCCATGACCCAACGCCCCGCAGTCCTGATCATGCAGCGGCATCTGGCGCCGCTGACCGGCTTTCTGGAGTCGACCTATGACGTCTACCGGTTCTGGGAGCACCCCCCGGTCGAGGCCGAGCGGGACATCCAGGCGCTGGTGGTGGCGGGCGAGTTTCCGCTGGATACAGCGCTGATCGAGCGGCTGCCGTCGCTGCGGCTGATCGCCTGTTTCACCTCGGGTTATGACGGGATCGATGTGGGCTGGTGCCGGGCGCGCGGCCTGCCGGTCACCCATGCGCCGGCGGTCAACCACGAGGATGTGGCGGACCATGCAATCGGCCTGATCCTGGCCTCGCGGCGGCGGCTGGTCGAAGGGGACCGGACCCTGCGCAGTGGTGGCTGGACGCCTGAGGCGCGCCTGATCACCCCCTCGCTGAAGGGGGCACGGGTCGGGATCGTCGGCATGGGCCTGATCGGTCAGGCGGTGGCCGTGCGGGCCGAGGCACTGCGGATGTCCGTTCAGTGGTGGGGCCCCCGGCCCAAGGATGTGCAATGGCCCCGGGCCGAGAGCCTGATGGCGCTGGCGCGCAGCTCGGACATACTAGTGGTGGCGTGCAAGGCGGATGAGGACAATCGCGGCCTGATCGACGCCGAGGTCATGGCGGCGCTCGGATCATCCGGCCTGCTGGTCAATGTGGCGCGCGGCAGTCTGGTCGACGAGGACGCCCTGATCGCGGCGCTGAAGGCGGGGACGCTGGGGGCCGCCGCGCTGGATGTCTATGAGGACGAACCGACCGATCCGGCGCGCTGGGCCGATGTGCCGAACACGGTGCTGACCCCGCACACGGGCGGCGCCACGACCGAGTCGGTGCAGGGCATGCTGATGCTGCTGATGCAGAATCTGGCGGCGCTGTTCGCGGACCAGCCGCTGGTCACCCCCGTTCCGGACTAGCGGTCGCGGCGCGGGCGTTCGGCCTCGGTGACGACGCCGTCGCCGTCGACGTCCATCATCTCGAACAGGGTGCCGGCGGCCTGGCGGACCTCGTCGCGGGTCAGGGTGCCGTTGCCGTCCGTGTCCGCGCGTCGCAGCATGCGCGCCCCGCCCGGGCCATCGCCGGCCGCCAGTTCGTCCGGGGTCAGCTGGCCGTCGCCATCGATATCCAGCCGGTCAAAGCCGGCCAGCATACGCTGTTCCAGTCCACGCAGGGTCTGGTCCGGACCCTCCCCGCCGCGACGGCGGCGGGGTCGTTCAGGGGTTTCAGGGGACTCAGGCGCCACGGCAGGGGTCGGTTGCGCGGCAGCCTCTTCGGCGACCGGTTCCGTCGGTTCAGGGGCAGACGCCCTGTCCGACGCGGGCGCCGTATCCGCCTTCTGCGCCGGAGCCGGACCGCAGGCGGCCAGAACCGCCAGCAAGCTGGCCGCCGTAACGCCCGTCAATCTGGACATGACACGTCTCCTTGTTGCGCCCTCTGCAGACCCACGCACCAGTCCGCCCGTTCCGTCGCCCGATTTTGCTTGCATAATCGTATAAGGATATCTTTATATGATTTCATGAATTGGACCGCTGATCAGACCATAGAAGCCCTGCGCGGGGCGGGCGAGCCCACCCGGCTGCGCGTGCTCGCGTTGCTGGCCGGGGATGAGCTGTCGGTGATGGAGCTGTCGCACATTCTGGACCAGAGCCAGCCGCGCGTGTCGCGCCATCTGAAGCTGATGACCGAGGCCGGCCTGATCGAGCGCTTCCCGGACGGGGCGCGGGTCTATTACCGCCTGTCATCTGACCCCACGGCGCGGCGACTGGTGGATACGGTTCTGGACCTGCTGGACGACCGCTCCAGCGAACAGGATCACCGTCGGCTGGACGAGGTACGCCGCGACCGCGAGGCCGCCGCCGAGGCCTATTTCGAACAGGTCGCGCCGCAGTGGGACCGGATCCGCTCGCTGTATGTGTGTGAGTCCGCCGTCGAGGCCGCCATCGAGCGCGCGGCCGGACCGGGGCCGTTCGAGCGGCTGGTCGATCTGGGGACCGGATCGGGGCGGATGCTGACCCTGCTGGGCGGGCGCGCGCGCATGGCCGTCGGACTGGACCTGTCGCAGAACATGCTGAACATCGCGCGCGCCAAGGTGACCCAGGCCGGGGTCGGCAAGGTCGAACTGCGCCACGGCGACATCTTTGCCACCCGCCTGCCCTCGCAGAGCGCCGATCTGGTTCTGGTACATCAGGTTCTGCACTATCTGGCGGACCCGGCGGCGGCCATCCATGAGGCGGCGCGGCTGGTGATGCCGGGCGGCAAACTGCTGATCGTCGATTTCGCCCGCCACGACCTCGAGGAGCTGCGCGAGCAGCATCAGCACCGGCGGCTGGGCTTTACCGATGCCGAGATCAACGGCTGGTTGGCCGAGGCCGGGCTGACGTCGAGCGCGCCCATCGCCCTGCCCCCCGACAAGGATGGGCTGACCGTGCTGATCTGGACCGCCGTGCGCCCGGCCGATGCCAAGCGGAGTGTCGCCTGATGACGTCGCTGGCTGAAGCCCGGGCCCTGCTGCTGTCGCCGCTGGGGCCGGTGGCGCGGGCGGGCTCGAACCGCAATGCGGTCAATGTCTCGTTCGAATTCTTCCCGCCCAAGTCGGATGAGGCCGAGGCCACCCTGTGGAAGGCGATCCGCCGGCTGGAGCCGCTGAACCCCGGCTTTGTCTCGGTCACCTATGGCGCGGGCGGATCGACGCGCGAGCGGACCCACCGCACGGTGCAGCGCATCCTGGCCGAGACCGGTCTGGCCCCTGCCGCCCACCTGACCTGTGTCGAGGCCTCGCGCGACGAGGTCGATGCCGTGATCGCCGACTACAAGGCCGCCGGCGTTCGCCATATCGTGGCCCTGCGCGGAGACCCTCCCGGCGGGAACGGAATTGGCGGGGTCTATCAACCGCGCGCCGACGGCTATGCCAATGCCACCGAGCTGACGGCGGCCATCGCCCGGCACGGCGACATGGAAATCTCGGTCGGCGTCTATCCGGAAAAGCACCCGGAGAGCCCCTCCATCGACCATGACATCGACGTGCTAAAGGCCAAGATCGATGCGGGGGCGACGCGCGCCGTCAGCCAGTTCTTCTTCGACATCGACGCCTTTCTGCGGTTCCGGGACCGGGTGCGGGCGGCGGGCATCACCCTGCCCCTGACGCCGGGGATCATGCCGGTGTCGAACTTCAACGGACTGAAGCGGATGAGCGCCGCCTGTGGCGCCTCGGTGCCCGACTGGCTGGCCGCCCATTTCGACGGGCTGGACGATGACCCCGAGACTCGCCGTCTGCTGGCCGCCTCGGTTGCCGCCGAGATGTGCGCCCGCCTGCAGGAAGAAGGCTTTGCCGACTTCCACTTCTACACCCTGAACCGCGCCGATCTGGTCTATGCCATCTGCCGGGTGCTGGGCGTGCGCGAGGCCGTGTCGTGAGCCGCGCCGACCGCATCGCTGCGCTCCATGCCGCTGCAAGGGAGCGCATCCTCGTCCTCGACGGCGCCTGGGGGGTGATGATCCAGCGCAGCGAGCTGTCGGAAGAGGATTTCCGCGGCGACCGCTTCGCCAGCCCCAATTCTCCCTGGTCCGGGGGCCAGATGAAGGGCAATAACGACATCCTGTGCCTGACCCGGCCGGACGTCATCGCCGATCTGCACGACCAGTATTTCGCCGCGGGTGCGGACATCAGCGAAACCAACACCTTCTCGGCCACCGTCATCGCCCAGGACGATTACAGGCTGGATGCCGACGCGGTGTGGGACATCAATCTGGAAGGCGCGAAGCTGGCGCGCGCCGCCGCCGACCGCTGGACGGAGAAGGAGCCGCACAAGCCGCGCTTCGCCGCCGGCTCGATCGGGCCGCTGAACAAAATGCTGTCGATGTCGTCCGACGTGAACGACCCCGGCGCCCGGCTGGTGACCTTCGACCAGGTCTATGATGCCTATCGCCATCAGGTGAAGGCGCTGAACGAAGGCGGGGTGCACCTCTATCTGATCGAGACCATCACCGACACGCTGAACTGCAAGGCCGCGATCAAGGCCATCAAGGACCTCGAGGACGAGGGCATGGAGGCCCTGCCGATCTGGATTTCGGGCACCATCACCGACCGATCGGGCCGGACGCTGTCGGGCCAGACGGCCGAGGCTTTCTGGAACAGCGTGCGCCACGCCAAACCGTTCGCCGTCGGCTTCAACTGCGCGCTTGGCGCCGATCTGATGCGGCCGTTCATCGCCGAGCTGAGCCGGGTGGCCGACACCCTGGTCGCGGCCTATCCCAACGCCGGCCTGCCCAACGCCATGGGCCAGTATGACGAGCAGCCGCACGAGACGGCGCACTTCATCGAGGAGTGGGCCCGGTCGGGGCTGGTCAACATCGTCGGCGGCTGTTGCGGCACCGCCCCGGAGCACATCCGCCACGTCGCGGAAGAAGTCGCAGGCGTGACGCCGAGGGCCATTCCCGAGCGGCCCGTGGCCATGCGGCTCTCGGGCCTCGAACCCTTTGAACTGGTAGCGTAGTGCGTCCCACCTTCATCAACGTCGGCGAGCGGACCAACGTCACCGGCTCGGCCAAATTCCGGAAGCTGATCGTCGCGGGCGACTATGCAGCGGCGCTGGATGTGGCGCGGCAGCAGGTCGAGGCGGGCGCGGCCATCATCGACATCAATATGGACGAGGGGCTGCTGGACGGCGCCGTCGCCATGCGGACCTTCCTGAACCTGATCGCGGCCGAGCCCGACATCGCCCGCGTGCCGGTGATGATCGACAGCTCCAAATGGGAGGTGATCGAGGCCGGGCTGAAGTGCGTTCAGGGCAAGCCCATCGTCAACTCCATCTCGATGAAGGCGGGCGAGGCCGAGTTTCGCGAACAGGCGCTGAAATGCCTGCGCTACGGGGCCGCCGTAGTCGTCATGGCCTTCGACGAGGTCGGCCAGGCCGACACCGCCGCACGCAAGATCGAGATCTGCACCCGCGCCTATCGCATCCTGGTCGACGAAGTCGGCTTCCCGCCCGAGGACATCATCTTCGATCCCAACATCTTCGCCGTGGCGACGGGCATCGAGGAGCACGACAACTACGCCGTCGACTTCATCGAGGCGACGAAGGTCATCAAGGCGACCCTGCCCTATGCGCGGGTGTCCGGAGGCGTGTCGAACGTCTCGTTCAGCTTCCGCGGCAACGAGCCCGTCCGTCGGGCGATCCACAGCGTCTTCCTGTACCACGCCATCCAGGCGGGCATGGACATGGGCATCGTCAATGCCGGCGACCTGCCGGTCTATGACGACATCGACCCGGTCCTGCGGGAGGCCGTCGAGGACGTGATCCTGAACCGGCCGCAGCGGACCAATGTGTCGAACACCGAGCGGCTGGTCGACCTCGCGCCGAACTACAAGGGCGACAAGGGCGCGGCGCGGGTTGTCGACCTGAAATGGCGCGACCAGCCTGTCGGCAAGCGCATCGAACACGCCCTCGTCCACGGCATCACCGAGTTCATCGAGGCCGACACCGAGGAGGCGAGGCTGGCCAGCGAACGGCCGCTGCACGTCATCGAAGGCCCTCTGATGGACGGGATGAACGTGGTCGGCGACCTGTTCGGCTCGGGCAAGATGTTCCTGCCGCAGGTGGTGAAGTCCGCGCGGGTGATGAAGCAGGCGGTGGCCTGGCTGGAGCCCTATATGGAGGCCGAGAAGGCCGGCAAGCCGCGGGAACAGGCCGGCCGCATCCTGATGGCCACGGTCAAGGGCGACGTCCACGACATCGGCAAGAACATCGTCGGCGTGGTCCTGCAGTGTAACAACTATGAGGTCATCGACCTCGGCGTCATGGCCCCGGCGGACCGGATCCTGGACGCCGCCATCGAGCACAAGGTCGACATCGTCGGCCTGTCAGGGCTGATCACGCCGTCGCTGGACGAGATGGTGTTCGTGGCCTCGGAGATGGAGCGGCGCGAGTTCGACATTCCGCTGCTGATCGGCGGGGCGACAACCAGCCGGACCCATACGGCGGTCAAGATCGAGCCGGCCTATCACCGCGGGTCGACCACCTATGTCATCGACGCCAGTCGTGCCGTCGGCGTGGTCTCGGGCCTGTTGTCGAAGGACGAGCGGGCGAAGAACGAGGCGTTGACCCGCGACGAATACGTCCGCATCCGCGAGCAATATGCCCGCAGCCAGGACACCAAGGCGCGCACCTCGATCACCGACGCCCGGGCCAATCGCTGGCGGGCGAACGCGGATGCCCCCTTGCCCGGCGCACCGTCGTTCATCGGTACACGGACGTTCGACGCCTGGGACCTGGCCGATCTGGCCGACCATATCGACTGGACGCCCTTCTTCGCCAGCTGGGAACTGATCGGGCGGTATCCGATGATCCTCGAGGACGAAGCGGTCGGCGAGGCCGCACGCGACCTGTTCAAGGACGCGCAGGCCATGCTGAAGCGGATCATCGACGAGCGGTGGTTCACGGCGAAAGGCGTGGTCGGCTTCTGGCCCGCCAGGGCCGAGGGCGACGACATCGTGGTCTTCACCGACGAAGGCCGTACCGGGGAACTAGCCCGCTTCCACACCCTGCGCCAGCAGATCAAGAAGTCGAACGGCAAGCCCAATCTGGCCCTGTCGGACTTCGTCGCCGAACAGGGTGAAGACTATATCGGCGCCTTTGCCGTGACGGCAGGCCATGGCGAGCTGGAGATCGCCAAACGGTTCCGGGACGCGGGTGACGACTATTCGGCGATCCTGGCGACCGCACTGGCCGACCGACTGGCCGAAGCCTTCGCCGAGGCCCTGCACCGGAAGGTACGGACCGAGCTGTGGGGCTATGCGCCGGATGAGGCGACCAGCGTCGATGACCTGATCGCCGAGCAATATCAGGGCATTCGCCCGGCGCCCGGCTATCCGGCCCAGCCGGACCATACCGAAAAGGCGACCTTGTTCCGTATACTGAATGCCGAGCAGAACGCCGGCATGGCGCTGACCGAGAGCTATGCCATGACGCCGCCGGCCTCGGTCTCGGGCCTCTATTTCGGGCACGCGGGCAGCCACTATTTCGGCGTCGGCAAGATCGATCGCGACCAGGTCGAGGACTACGCCCGGCGCAAGGGCTGGGACATCGCCACGGCCGAACGCTGGCTGGCCCCGATCCTCAACTATCAGCCGGACCGGGCCGCCCGCAGCGACGCGGCCTGAGGTCTATTCTGCGACGGAAGCTGGCTCCAGCCCGACGTCCGCGAGGGTCGCGGGCGGGGTGGTGATGTTCTCGCGAATGCGGCGGGCGGCGTGTTCGCACCGACCCGGCAGGCCGAAGAACAGGCCAAAGGTCTCATCGCGCGCGGCCAGGTCCTGCTCCATCATGCGGGCCCAGCGACCGCGGACACCGGCAGCCGCGGTTTCGGCGGTCTCGAGCATCTCGGGGCTCTGGCGCGGGCCGGCGACCTCGAGTGCGCGGCTGAATTTGCGTTCTTCAGCGCGACCCAGCTCGATCAGCTCCAGATCCAGTTCGTCGTCGGTGTTCAGGCTTTCGCCCAAGGCGACGTGGCCGCTGACCATGGCTTCGCACCAGGCCACCAGCGGATAGTCGGCGGTCGGCGCGCCCGGCGGCAACGGATTGGAATAGGCCACGGCCTCCCACATGCGTTCGGTGTTCTGCGAGGCGAAGACGGCATCGGTGCCGCCCGTGCGGATCACTGCGTCCTGCGCCGCAGCTGTGCCGGCGAGGCCGGCCGCCATGGCGGTTCCGAGAAGAAGAGTACGAACGGTCATTCCAGTCCTGACGTCTGAGGGTGTGGCCCCTTAATGCGTAGGCCAGCGTCACGGTTCAACCGGGCATTTTGACGGCAGCTGCCCGATTTCCCGGAAGACCGGGCGGCGGGCAAAGAAAAGGGCGGCGAACCCGAAGGTCCGCCGCCCCGATCCTTGATCGTCGTCTAGAGCCTAGAAGCGGTAGGCAACGCTCAGACGCACGCCGCGCGGGGCCTGATAGGCCGTCGGGCGAGCGAAGTTCGGGTCGGCCGTGGCCGCATCCAGATCACCGAACTCGTTGTAGTCGGTCTCGGCTTCGAAGCCGAAGACGTTGAACACGTCGGCCCGCAGAACCAGGGAGTCACCCGGAATGCTGAAGACTTCCGACAGGTTGTAGGCGAACGTCAGGTCCAGGTTCTTGGTCCAGTCGCTTTCGAAGACCGAACCGCGCGGCGTAGCCACGCCCTGACAGAACCACGACGCCGGGCCATAGAGCGAGGCGAAGAAGTCGGTCGGGTGAACCCCCTGACAGCCGAACTTGCGCGGCGACTGAATGATCAGGTTGGCCCCGATGCTCAGCGCCGGCGTCACCTGCCAGTTACCGAACGCCTTGAAGCTGTGCGCACGGTGGTTCGGCAGGAAGCCGTAGGAGTTGTCGGTCAGGCCCGGCTGGTCGAAGTCCTGCGACAGACCGGGGTCGGTCTGACCGTTGTCGGACTTCAGGGCCCCTTCGTAGTTGCCTTCGCTTTCCGACCAGACGTAGCTGAACCGGGCGCCCCAGATACCGTCGAAGGATTTCTCCATCGAGATTTCCACGGCCTTGTATGTCCGCTCGGGCTCCGGATAGTTCAGCTGGTCGGCCGTCAGGGTGATCTCACGATCGCTCGTGATCACACCGCCGGTGGCGCGCGACAGGTCGGCACCCGACAGGGTGATGACCATGTCCTCACCCGGGTTGGTCAGGACGTACTGGTGGAAGCCGTACCACACCGAATAGCACTGGGTGTAGGTCAGGTCCGTCGCGACGTTGTCGCAATAGTCCAGAACGGCGGCGTCGATGGCCACGTAGTCGATGGCCGTGCCCAGTTCACGATAGGTGCCTTTGACACCCAGGGTCCAGCCGTCCCACATCTGCTGCTCGTAGCCGAGGATGAACTCGTCCACGAACATCGGGTCCAGTTCCTTGTCGACCTGGGTCGTGATCGGACGAACCGAACCATCGGCCAGGTTGGTTCCGCTCAGGAAGGTGCCGAGGATCGGCTCATCCGTGGTGTCGTGGATACCGTCGAAGTTGGCATCGTTCGGACCACCGGTGGTGCGGTCCAGCGTCCAGACGTCCTGGATGAAGAACTCGGCACCGGCCAGGCGCTGGTTGGTGTTCACGGCCACCGGCAGGAAGTAGCGGCCATAGAAGCCGAACAGCTTGGACGTGCGGTCGCCCGTCACGTCATAGGTGAAGCCGAGACGCGGAGCCCACTGATCCTGCAGGTCCACGAAGGCCACGCCGGCGATGTTCTCGTTCTCGAAGCCTTCGTTCCGGATGCCGAGGTTCAGGGTCAGCTGATCCGTGACCTGCCAGGAGTCCTGCAGGTAGTAGGCGTTCTGGGTCGAGGTCCAGCCACCGTCGTTATTATAGGCGCGGATGCGAACCCGGGTAGGCGCGCCGCCGACGACCGTCTGATAGCGGTACCAGAGGCCGCCCGTCACATCGCCCGTACAGTTGACGACGGTCGAGATCGGGCCGCCGGGACGGCAGTAGTTGTAGCCCTGACCGGAGTAGTTGAGCTCCTGGACGGACTCCAGCTTCTCCTGGTCGATACCGAAGCGGAAGTGGTGGGCACCGAAGAAGTCGGCATAGATGTCGACATCGGCGCGCAGCACGGTGCGCTCGTCCTCGTTCAGCGAAGGCTGACCGACACCCCAGATACCGCGGCGCGGGAAGCCCGGGAGCTGATCGGTGATCAGGGCCCCGGAGTCACCCGGCGAGGTGTTGGTCTCGTTATACTCGTTGACGCCATAAGCGATCGAGGTCGTCAGCCAGTCGGTCCAGATGCCGGTATAGCGGGCGATCCAGTTCGCTCCACCGAACTCGAAGGTCGAGGGGGTGAACTGACCAACATACTCGCCATTGGCATCGACGAAGATGTTGCTGGTTTCCTGGGTCTGCTCATCCGAGAAGTAGGTGAACTCGACGCGGTGATCGTCATTGATCAGGTAGTCGAGCTTGGCGCCGTAGAAGGGATCGTCCGACGTGACGCGGGTGCCGTTGGCGCCCGCACCGAAGTCCGGATCGTTGGTCGGCGAGCCGATGTTGACGAACTCACGGTCACGGAAGTTGACCAGACCGAAGATGAACAGACGGTCCTGGATGATCGGGCCGCCGAAGTCGAAGATGATGTCGGAGGTTTCGACTTCATCGAAGCGGTTCTGGGCCAGATAGGTGTCCGGTGCGTCCGAACGCAGCGCGTCGGGCTCCCAATAGGCGGTGATGCCGAATTCCCATTCGTTGCCGCCCGACTTGGTCGTGCCGTTGAGCACGCCGCCGGTGCCGCGACCGAATTCCGACGAGTAACCGCCGGTCTTGGTTTCGAGCGTCTGGTAGAATTCGAACGGAACGGTCGACGAACCCGTGAAGTCACGGAATTTCGTGATGTTCAGACCGTTGATGAAGTAGGTGTTTTCACCCGCCGAGGCGCCACCGATCGTCGGGATGCCGCCGAAGGCGCCATCCGAAGCGGTCACGCCCGGAGCCAGCAGGGCCACGGCGCCGGCGTCACGCGCGATCGGCACATTGCGCGACAGCTCTTCGACGTTGACGGTCAGGCCGGTGGTGGTGGCGTCGAACTCGGACACGGCGGTCCGCACACCGACGACGACGATGTCGTCAACGGTCGAGGCACCCGAGGCGCTGCCGACAGTGAAGACCACCGAGGTGGTGCCGCCCGAGCCGACCGAGATGGTGTCGGACAGCGACGAGAAGCCCGGCGCCGTGATGGTCGCCGTGTAACGGCCTTGCGGCAGGGCGATGGCGCGGAACGAGCCGGAGGCGTCGGTGGTGTAGGTACGGGTGAAGCCCTGCGACACCGACTGCAGCGTCACGGTCGCGCCGGCAACCGGTGCCTGCGACTGGGTTTCAACGGTGCCGGAGACGGCGCCCTGCACCAGGTCCTGGGCCATGGCAGTGCTGGGAGCCAGCAGGCCGACGGCCGGAGCCGCCACAAGCGCCATGAGGGCGGTACCGCCGATCATGGTCGAGTGCAGCAGGCGTTGGCGAATGGTCTGGGTTTTCAAACTGTGGTCCTCCTGTGGCCGAGGCGAAGTTCCCGTGGGTCCCCCGCGCCTCGACAACCATTATCCGTGCGCCCCAATGCACACAGACTGGCTTGGAGCTTAGACCCGCTACTGCCTCGGCGCACGATAATTACAGGCCGGTAACCCAATCGTCGCGCCAATGTCGCAATAGAGCCACAGTGCGTATAAGCTGTTGCGTATGCTTATGTTTTTACCGCCCCGCTGGCCGCGCGCGGGCACGGTTTATCGGTGTCACCCCTCATGCGGGAAACCGATAGCGCCGCGGTTCGCGCCCGATCCGGGGGCCGCGGAATGGCCTTGCAGGCCCCTGAGTCGCCGCTACCGGACGATCGCCACCCGGCTGGCATAGGGCACGGGTTCGGGGGTGCAGGAGGCCACCACCAATTGGCTCGCCATGATACACAGGAAGGCGACCATCACCGGCAAGAGCCGATTTGAAACATCCAGAGCCAGGGATCGGGCCATGACGCGCACTCCACAAAGGGTTTACGAGGTCTTAACGCAAGCTCCGGGCCAGTTCGGGGGCCAGCCCGCGTGACGTCATCGCCCATTCCCTTCGTCCGCGACTTCACGCCCCTCTATGGCCAGGCCGAACGCCTGACGCCGCGCATCCGGCGGGTGCTGGCCAACAACCCCGGCCCCTTCACCTTTGCCGGGACGGGCACGTTCCTGATCGGTGACGGAGGTTCGGTCGCGGTCATCGATCCCGGCCCGGCGGATGACGCCCACTTGCAGGCCCTGCTGGATGCTGTCGCGGGCGAGACCGTCACCCATGTGCTCGTCACCCACGGCCATGCCGACCACCTGCCGCTGGCCCGCCC
>JAHJYN010000046.1 GCA_018826885.1 Alphaproteobacteria bacterium
CGGCGACGGATGGCGGCCTCGATCAGCACGATCAGGAAGACCACGACGCCGACCACGGTGATCACATAGCCCCACGACGACACCTGGTTCCAGAAGGTATAGGCCTCCGGATAGTCGATGTAGCGACGCGGCATGCCCTGCAGGCCGAGGAAGTGCTGCGGGAAGAAGATCACGTTCACGCCGACGAACATGATCCAGAAGTGCAGCGCGCCGAGGAACTCGTTGTACTTCACGCCGAACATCTTCTCGAACCAGTAGTAGAAGCCCGCGAAGATGGCGAACACGGCGCCCAGTGACAGCACATAGTGGAAGTGGGCCACGACGTAATAGGTGTCGTGGAAGCTGTAATCGATGCCGGCATTGGCCAGCACCACGCCGGTCACACCGCCGATGGTGAACAGGAAGATGAAGCCGACGGCCCACAGCATGGGCGTCTTGAAGTCGATGGACCCGCCCCACATGGTCGCGATCCAGCTGAAGATCTTCACCCCGGTTGGCACGGCGATGACCATGGTTGCGGCGATGAAGTAGGCCCGCAGATTCACGGTCATGCCGACGGTGTACATGTGGTGCGCCCACACGACGAAGCCGATGAAACCGATGGCCACCATGGCGTAGGCCATGGCCAGATAGCCGAACACGGGCTTCTTCGAGAAGGTCGAGACGATGTGGCTGATGATGCCGAAGCCCGGCAGGATCAGGATGTACACCTCGGGATGGCCGAAGAACCAGAACAGGTGCTGGAACATGACCGGGTCGCCGCCACCGGCCGGGTCGAAGAACGACGTGCCGAAGTTGCGGTCGGTCAGCAGCATGGTGATGGCGCCCGCCAGAACCGGCAGCGACAGCAGCAGCAGGAAGGCGGTGATCAGCACCGACCAGGCGAACAGCGGCATGCGGTGCAGGGTCATGCCCGGCGCGCGCATGTTGAAGATGGTGGTGATGAAGTTGATGGCACCCAGGATCGACGACGCGCCCGCGACGTGCAGCGAGAAGATCGCCAGGTCCATGGCCGGGCCGGTGTGACCCATGGTCGACAGCGGCGGATAGATGGTCCAGCCCCCGCCGAAGCCCTTGCCCGGGCCGCCGTCGACGAACATCGACATGCACAGCAGGATCCAGGCCGCGACCAGCAGCCAGAACGAGATGTTGTTCATGCGCGGGAAGGCCATGTCCGGCGCACCGATCATGATCGGGACGAACCAGTTGCCGAAGCCGCCGATCATGGCGGGCATGACCATGAAGAAGATCATGATCAGGGCGTGGGCCGTGACCGTCACGTTATAGCCGTGCTTGGAAGCCTCAACGAGACCCAGTTGCTCGATCAGACCGCCCTGCACGAACACCTGCATGCCTGGCTCGGCCAGTTCCCAGCGGATCAGGCCCGAAAGGGCGCCGCCGACGATGCCCGCCATGATGGCGAACAGCAGGTACAGGGTGCCGATGTCCTTGTGATTGGTCGACAGGAACCAGCGGGTGAAGAACCCGGGCTTGTGGTCGTGGTCGTCGTGGGCGGCGTGTGCGGTGGCCATGGTCGTTTCGGGGCTCTCGCGTAACTTATTGAGCGGCGGCGGGCGTGGCCGCCGGTTCGGAGGTGGCGGCGTCGGTCGCCGCGTCGGAGGTCTCTTCGGCAGCCGGCGCAGCCTCGGCAGCGGCGGCCTCGGCCGCGGCGGCAGCCTCGGCGTCCGCAGCAGCCGTCATGGAACCGCCCTTCGAGGCGACCCAGGCGGCGAACTCGGCTTCGGTCACCACGCGGATTTCGATCGGCATGAAGGCGTGATCGACGCCGCACAGCTCGGAGCACTGGCCGTAATAGACGCCGGTGCGCTCCGCGTTGAACCAGGTTTCATTCGTGCGGCCAGGGACCGCATCGGTCTTCAGGCCGAAGGCCGGCAGGGCGACCGAGTGAATGACATCCGAGGCCGTGATCAGCAGACGGACCGTCTTACCGACCGGCACCACCATGGCCTCGTCTGCCGCCAGGCGATACGGGACGTTGCGGGCCTGGGCCTCGTCTTCCGGCAGCATGTTCGAGATGTACTCGGGGACAGCCTGGTCGGGATATTCATAGCCCCAGTTCCACTGGTTGCCCGTGACCTTCACGGTCAGGTCGGGCTCCGGCATCGCCTCGTACTTGTACAGCAGACGGAACGAGAAGATGGCGATCACCAGCAGGATCACGACCGGGACAATCGTCCAGATCACCTCGATCAGGGTGTTATGGCTCCACTTGGCCGGAACCGGGTTGGCCTTCTTGTTGTAGCGGACCGCGACCCAGATCAGCAGACCCAGCACAAACAGGCTGATGACCGTGATGACCGGCAGCAGGATCACATCGTGGAACCAGATGGCGTCGTGCTTGAGCTCGGACGCAGCGGGCTGAAGGGCAATGCCCCCCGCGCCCGGAGTCGGTTGACCCAGCAGTTCCTGGGCGAGGGCGGGCATGGCCGAGGCCCCCACCATGATCGTGGCGCCGATCGAAGCGGTCATTGCCGCCGTGGCTGCCTTAAGGGCGCGAATGCCCGATGCCATCGCAGACGTCCTCATCTCAGTCTTTCCTACGAGCGATCTGCGAACGGATCGCAGACGCACCCGGCCCCTCGGGCGTAGAGTGATGGCCGGTCCTTATCCCCCCGCTTCGCGCTTGCCAAGCGATGGACGCGTATCATTGCCGCTCCATGACGCCGCACCCGGAAATTAAATCGCCGTCATGTTTCGCAAGCTACCTTGCGTCACCCAATAGCTTGCGATAGCGAATGGGTCATCAAAGGAGGCCGATTTGCCCGAGCCGATTGAAGTACAGCTGAAGAAGGGGGTGCTGGGCCTGTGCGTCCTGGCCCTTCTGGCCCGCGATGACAGCTATGCCTACGAGATCGCCAGTCGCCTGTCCGACGCGATCGATATGGGCGAAGGCACCATCTATCCGCTCATGCGCCGCATGCAGATCGACGGATGGGTCGAGACCTATCTGGTCGAATCACCTGCCGGACCGTCGCGGAAATACTACCGCCTGACCGAGTCCGGCCGACAGGCCCTCGAAGACCAGGGCCGCGAATGGCGCCGGTTCGCCAAGGCGGTCGACGACCTGATCACCGTGGCGGACACGCCGATGCCCGACACCACAGACACTCAAGAGGGGGGAGTTGCCCAATGACACGCGCCGAATTCATGTCCCGGCTCAAAAAGGGTCTGGTCGGCATGCCGACCAGCGCCGCCGCCGAGGTCCTCAACGACTATGAGGCCCATTTCGACGACGGTCTGGCCGAAGGCCGGAGCGAAGCCGAAGTGGCCGCAGCCCTGGGCAATCCGGACCGTCTGGCTCGCGAGCTGAAGGCCGAGGCCGGCATCCGCCGCTGGCATCAGGAACAGAGTCCGTCCTCCGCGACGGCGGCCATTCTGGCGGTGCTGGGACTGGGCGCCATCGACATCCTGGTCCTGCTTCCGCTGCTGATGAGCCTGATCGGTGTCATCCTGGGCGGGTACGCAGCCGCGCTGGGCACCTTCGTCGCCGGCGTCGGCATCATGGTGGTCGGCCCGATCGCCGGAGCACCCGGCGGCCCCGTGGCCGCCATCCTCGCCGGACTGGGCCTGATGGCGGCGTCCGTCACAGGGGCCGCCCTTCTGACGGTGCTGACCATCCTGCTGGTCAACGGCGTCGTCTGGTTCGCCCGCCTTCATTATCGCCTGCTCAAGCCCGCGCTTGAGCCGCAGGTCGCCTGACCCCCATTCCCGGAGAAACATCATGATCCGCACATCCCTGATCATTGCCGCCGCCGGGCTGGTTCTGACCCTGATCTGCCTGGGTGGTGCCTTTGCCCTCGGCGGCCGCGACCTGGCCAACAACAACTGGATCTGGACCCTGAGCGATGGCGACGGAGAATCCGTCCGCTTCGAGCGGGTCCAGAACGACGACGGCCGCGACGCCGGACCCGAGGTTACCCGCACCCTGACCTGGGACGGGACCGACACTCTCGTCATGGATTTCAGCGGCGACGTCGAATACGTGCAGGGGAATGCCGCAGGCGTGACGGTCACCGGCACGCAGGAATTGGTCGACCGGGTCGAGATCACCCAGGGCCGCATTCGCCTCAAGGAAGGCGAGGACCAGGTCTACGTAAACTGGGGCGATGGCGGCATCCGTGCCTGGAGTCCGCGTGACAGGTTGCGCGTCGTGGTGACCGCCCCCGCCGTGACCCGCTTCCGCCTCAACGGCTCGGGCCATCTGGACATCCGCGCCTATGACCAGGACCAGATGGACCTGGGCATCTCAGGCTCGGGCGAGATCGAGGCCGAGGGTCGCACCCGCGCCCTGACCCTCGACATCTCCGGCTCGGGCGAAGTCGATCTGGAGGCTCTCGAACTGGCCGACGCAGACGTGACGGTCTCCGGATCGGGCGAGGCGCGGCTCGGGCCCACGGGCCGCGCGGCCGTCGCCATCTCCGGATCGGGCGACGTCACCCTGACCCGTCGTCCGGAAAGCCTCGACAGCCGGGTGTCCGGTTCGGGCGACATTCGTCAGCCCTGAAAGGACCGGGCGGGTGACGCGGGCGCGCGGCGTGCCTAGATAGGGGCATGACCCAGCCTTCCTCCCCCGCCCTGTCCCCCTCCCTGCTGGAGGCCGCCGACCTTTCGCCAGAGGCCGCGCGGTCGATCCTGTCCGGCGCCATGACCGGGGCCGACGACGGCGAACTGTTTCTGGAGCGCGCCGAAACCGAATCGCTGGTGTTCGACGACGGTCGGCTGAAGGCGGCCTCCTATGATGCCCATGAGGGGTTTGGCCTTCGCGTCGTTTCAGACGAGACCGCCGGCTACGCCCATTCCAGCGTCATCGACGCGGCATCGCTTGGCCGGGCGGCGGAAACAGCCTCCCTTGCCACCCAGGGCCGCGACGGCGCCCGGGCCGAGGCGCCGCAGTCGACCAACCAGCAGCTCTACGCCCCGGTCGACCCGCTGGCCTCGCCCGCCTTCTCCGACAAGATCGCCCTGCTGTCGGAGATCGACGCCTGGGCCCGGGCCCGTGACCCGCGTGTCGTCCAGGTGTCGGTGTCGATGGCCGGCGAGCACCGCGACATCGAGATCCTGCGGGCCGACGGTCGCGGCGTGCGCGACATCCGCCCGTTGGTGCGGCTGAACGTCTCCGTCACAGTCGAACAGAACGGCCGCCGCGAGAGCGCCTCGGCCGGCGCCGGGGGCCGGGCCGGCTTTGACACCTGGATCGCCCCGGCGGAATGGCAGGCCCAGGTGGACGAGGCCCTGCGTCAGGCCCTTGTGAACCTCGAGGCCGTCGATTGCCCGGCCGGCGAGATGGATGTGGTGCTCGGCGCCGGCTGGCCCGGCGTGCTGCTCCACGAAGCGGTCGGCCACGGATTTGAGGGCGACTTCCACCGCAAGGGCAGCTCGGTCTTCTCCGGCATGATGGGCAAGCGGGTGGCCGCCCCCGGCGTGACCGTCGTCGATGACGGCTCGATCGCCGGGCGTCGTGGCTCGCTGACGGTCGATGACGAGGGCACGCCTACCTCGCGCACCGTTCTGATCGAGGACGGCATCATGGTCGGGCTGATGCACGACCGGCTGAGCGCGCGAAAGCTGAACGCCCGGGCGACCGGCAATGCCCGCCGCCAGTCCTTTGCC
This sequence comes from Alphaproteobacteria bacterium, assembly GCA_018826885.1. Taxonomy (GTDB): domain Bacteria; phylum Pseudomonadota; class Alphaproteobacteria; order Caulobacterales; family Caulobacteraceae; genus Brevundimonas. Next base: position 5,632 of record JAHJYN010000046.1, read on the forward strand.
CACCCGCCCATGCCGCGCATGACCAACACCTTCATGGAGGGCGGCAAGGACAGTCGCGCCGACATGATTGCCTCGACCAAGCGCGGCCTCTACGCCGCGAACTTCGGCGGCGGCCAGGTCGACATCACCAATGGCAAATTCGTCTTCCAGTGCACCGAGGCCTATCTGATCGAGGACGGGAAGATCACCGCCCCCGTGCGCGGTGCGACCCTGATCGGGGACGGCGCGACGGCCCTGACCAATATCACCATGATCGGCGACGACTTCGCCTTTGATCCCGGCGTCGGCGTCTGCGGCAAGGCGGGACAGGGCGTGCCGGTCGGCATCGGCCAGCCCAGCCTGAAGATCGGTGGCCTGACGGTGGGCGGGACCGCGCTTTAGTCCCCGGCCTGATCGGCCCGCCAGTCGGGACCGACGATCTCGTAGCCCCGCCGTTCCAGGTCGTCGAGCACCCCGCCCGTCTCGGCCAGTACCCGCAGCGGCGCGACCGCCAGCGTCACCCCCGGCTCGCGCAGGGCGCCCTCGACCGCGCTGATCCATTGGCCGCGCAGCAGGGTGCCCAAAGCCGGGTCGCCCCACGGCCAGCATTGCATCATGGCCGCTTCGATCGGCGACGCCATGACCGCCGGCACATCGAACCGGGTCCAGGCCAGACCACGCGCCTGCACGGCGTCCGGCCCGGCTTCCGTGGCCGCGATCGACGCCTGGACGCAGGGAACCCAGGTTTCGGGCGGTCGGGTCAGCAGGTCATCGATGAGGGCATCGCCCCGCACGCTGCCGATCGAGGTCACCGGCACCCGCGCGCGACGCGCCGCCCGCCTGACCACCTCGCCGACCTCCTGATTGCCGCGATCGCGCAGGCGCAGCCGGTCCGAGAGCAGTTCGCTGCTCAGGATCAGAAAGCTGTCGCGCGACCAGTCCTCCTCATAGGTGGCCTCCAGCGCGTCGAGACGGGCCTGCCACTCCGGCGACAGATAGTCGGCGCTGGTCTTGCCCTCGGGCATGCGGGTCAGGGTGCGCGATCGCCAGATGATCCGGAAGATGTCGGCCGGGGACACATTGGCCTGTTGAGGAAAATAGACGCGGTCCGCCTGCCGTGTGGCCTGTTCCAGCGCGTCGGGCCGCCATTCGATACCGGCGGGCACGGCCTGGATGGCTCCGACCAGCAGGATGGTGGAACCGCCGCGGGTCACCTCCCACATCGGGGCGCCGGACCGTCGCGCGGTGACGATGATCTCGTCGACCGTGGTTTCAGTGTCCTGGGCGCGGACCGGCTGGGGGGCCAACGCGCCCACGACCAGACAGGCAATCACCGCGACAGATGCCAACGCCACCCGGCCGCCCCAAACATTACGCGCAAGTAACATAATGTATTGCCTGTCATGAAACCGATTTAATCTACTTATCCTACTTGTAACTGGCTCGCGTCAACTTGAAAGACGACATCTCCCTTCATAGACGAGGGGAATATTCATGACGCGCAAAACACTGCTGATCACCACCGCTGCCGCTACTCTGGCCATGGCCCTTGCGCCGCATGCCCTGGCGCAGGACAGTATGGGCGACGGCGCGGCCAGCGCCCGCGGCCCGGATCAGGGCATCCTGATCTTCACACCGGACTTCTTCGCCGATCAGAACCCCAACACAGCCCTCGACATGGTGCAGCGGGTCCCCGGCTTCTCGGTCAGCGACGGGGACGGCGGGCGCGGCTTTGAGGGCGCGGTGGGCAACATTCTGATCAATGGCGCGCGCCCGGCCTCCAAGAACGACAGCGGGTCCTCGGTCCTGTCCCGGACCCTGGTGTCCCAGGTCGAGCGCATCGAACTGATCCGCGGTGGCGCGCCCGGCATCGACATGCAGGGCTATTCCGTCGTCGTGAACGTCATCCTGAAGACCGAGAGCAGCCGCCAGACGGTCGTGAACGCCAACGCCACCTTCTTTGACGGCGGCACGGATGTTTACGGCGGGTCCTACCAGTTCACCGCGCGCGACGGCGACCGGACCTGGGGCTTCACCCTGTCGGACGGGATCGGCATGAGCGATTCCAACGGCAATGGCCCCGCGATCCGGCGCGCGGCAGACGGCACGATCCTGCGGGAAGAGGCCTTCCTGAACGATGGGTACGGCGGGGGCCAGGGGCTCCGCGGCAACTATGCCGCCCCGGCCTTCGGCGGCAAGATCGACCTGACGGCCCGCTACGGCGCCAACGACTGGCACAGCTATGACCAGTTCACCGGCGCCGGGACCTTCCGCCAGAGCCGTTACAATGAGGATGGCACCTCGGGCGAGTTCGGGATCGTCTACAGCCGACCCCTCGGTGAGCGCCTGTCAATGGAGACCCGCTTCATCCACGAGTTCTCGGACTTCGATTCGGTCTCGACCTACAACGCCGACCTGGGCGGCGGCCCGGACCCGGAACAGCTGTTCGAATCGACCGGGGAAGCCTCCGAGACGATCGCCCGCGGACTGCTGCGGTTCGAACGCTCCGACGCCCTGACCTTCGAAGGGGGGGGCGAGGTCGCCTACAACCGCCTGGATACGGAACAGGCCTTTTCGATTGGCGGGACCCCCGTGGTCCTGCCCTCGGCCTCGGTCGTCGTCGAGGAGACCCGCGCCGAGGTCTTCGGCAAGAGCAGCTGGCGCATCTCACCCACGCTGTCGCTGGAAAGCGGCCTGCGGCTCGAAAGCTCGACCATCAGCCAGTCGGGTGACACCGATCTGGAGAAGTCCTTCTTCTTCGCCAAGCCTCGCGTTCAGGTCAGCTGGACGCCGATGGCCAACACCCAGGTGCGGGCCCGGTTCGAGCGCGAGGTCGGCCAGCTGTCGTTCGGCGACTTTGCCGCCAGTGCCGAGCTGGACAGCCAGAATGTGCTGGGCGGCAACGCCGATCTGGAGCCGGAGGATCGCTGGATCAGCGAGGTCACGTTCGAGCGCCGCTTCTGGGGCGACGGCATCGTCAGCATAGGTCTGCGCCACGACGAAATCGGCAATGTCATCGACCGCATTCCCCTTGCAGGTGGCCTGTCGGCGGTCGGCAACATCGGGGACGGCACGCTCGACCAGCTGTCGCTCAACATCATCATCCCCACAGACAAGGCCGGCATCAGCGGGGGCCAGTTCCGCTTCCGCAACGACTGGAACAGCACCGAGGTCACCGACCCGACGACCGGCGAGAAGCGTCCGATCTCGGGCGTGCGCGCCCGCCAGCCGGTGATCTCCTTCACCCAGGACATCACGACCTGGCGCATCAACTGGAGCGTGGCGTGGATCCCCGTGCTCGGACAGGCCACCTACGACCCGGACCAGACCTTTGCCTGGAAGGGCGGCGACTATTTCGAGCTGGCCGCCGAGTACAAGCCGACCGACAGCCTGTCGATCCGCGCCCAGGTCAATCTGTGGGACGACTTCGACACCGAGCGGACCGTGTACGCGGGCCGGACACCGCCCCGCCCTATCGCCTTCATCGAGCGGCGCGAGATCGACCCGCGGACCTTCGTCTCGGTTCGCCTGCGCAAGACATTCTGACCTGCCGCGAACCGGCCACCTTTCCGTCTTGTAACTGGCAGTTGACGGTTCGGGCGTTATGGGTGGCCGGATAAAGGGGAGGCGACATGACACGATCGGTCTGGCTGGCGAGCACCGCTGCGGCTTCGCTCTGGCTCGGCATGGCCCTGCCCGGAATGGCCCAGGATCCGGTCGGCGCCGGGGTCGAGGCGCGTCAGGATCCGGAGCGGCCCGGCGTCCTGATCTACGATCCCGCCTTCTTTGCCGACACCCGCCCCCGGACAGCCCTGGACATGATCCAGCGCCTGCCCGGCTTTGCCCTGGCCGGCGGCAGTTCCGGGACCCGGGGCCTGGCGGGCACAGCGGGGAATGTGCTGATCGACGGTCGGCATCCGTCGACCAAGAGCGAAGGACTGGACAACCTTCTCGGCCGCATATCGGCCGACAGCGTCGAGCGGGTCGAGCTGATCCGGGGCGGGGCCCCCGGCATCGATATGCAGGGGCGCTCGGTCGTCGCCAACGTGGTCCTGAAGAACACGGTCACGGTTGAGCGGGTGCTGGGCTTTGACGCCTACATCTATGAGGACGGCTATATCGGGCCGGTCGTCCGGGCCGAGTATTCCCGGCGAGCGGGCGACAACCAGATCGAGGGGGCCATCAGCGGTACCGTCGACCGCACCGATGCCACCAATGAGGGGCGCCGCCAGCGGTTCGATCCGTCGGGGGGGCTGATCCAGGACGCCGAGATCGACTCCTGGGACCGGTTCCGCAACGTCCGCGCCTCGGGGGCCATCCAGCGACCACAGGCCGGTGGACTGCTGAGGATCAATGCCGTCGCCTCCTGGTTCAACAACGACGAGGAGCAGGACATCTTCATCCGCTCCGGCGCCGGAGACGATGACTTCAGCCAGCAGGGCTTTGAGGAACTGAGCGGCGAGGTCGGCGCCCGCTGGACGCGGCCTCTGGGTCCGGACAGCGAACTGGAACTGACCGGGCTGCAGCGACTGGAGGCCTCGACGGTCGAGTCCGGCTTTGTCCGTACCGGCCGGACCGGGCTGTTCACAAGCGACTCGACCTCGGGCGAGACGATCGGGCGCGGCGTCTTCCGCCACCGCCGCGATGACCGCTGGTCGTACGAGGGCGGGGCCGAGGTCGCCTACAACTTCCTCGACACCGACAGCGCCTATGAGGAGAACGGCCTGCCGATCGCCCTGCCCGGCGCATCGATCCTGGTCGAGGAGCTGCGCAGCGAGGTCTCGGGACAGGCGACCTGGCGCCCGGCGCCGAACCTGACGGTCGAGGCCGGCCTGCGGGTCGAGGTGTCCGAGATCCGGCAGTCGGGCGACACCGACAGCGCCAAGTCCTTTGTCTATCCCAAGCCCCGCCTGCTGGTGACCTGGACGCCCATGCCGAACCACCAGTTCCGGTTCCGGGCCGAGCGCAAGGTCAGCCAGCTGGACTTCGGCGACTTCGCCGCCTCGGCCGAGGTCGACCTTGGCCAGGTGGAGGCGGGCAATGCCGATCTGGAGCCCTTCAAGTCCAACCCGGTCGAGGTCGTCTATGAGCGGCGCTTCTGGGACGAGGGGGTGTTCAGCGCGCGGCTGACCCACACCCGCTATGAGGACTACATCGACGTCATCCCGCTGGTCGGGGGGTTTGAGGCCCTGGGCAATGTCGGCGACGCCAGCCAGACCGAGTTCGAGGTGCAGGTGACGCTGCCGACGGACCGGCTGGGCATTCCCGGCGGACGCGTCCAGGCGCGGGCCGTGACCCGCGAGAGCGAGGTCACCGATCCCCTGACGGGTGAGACCCGGCGCTTCTCGGGCGACGACGGCTTTGGCTGCGGCTTCGCCTTCAACCAGGACCTCGACGGCGGCCGCTGGGCCTGGGGCGTGGACCACGGCTGCGACCAGGACGGCGGCACGGGATACCGGGTGCGGGAGCTGCGCTACACCGAGTCCGAGCCCTACTTCGGGGCCTATGTGCAGTGGAAGCCGTCGCGCGACCTGAGCGTGCGGGTGGACGTCAGCAACCTGACGGACGCCGAGGAACGGCGGCGGCGGGACATCTATGCCGGGCCGCGTGACAGCGCCCCGCTGTCGCTGCGCGACACCTATTCCCAGACCCGCGGGTCGTGGCTGTTCCTGCAAATCCGCAAGACAATCTGAGGGTTACCCCACAGAAAAGGGGCGGAGCCAACCGGCCCCGCCCTCTCTATCGTGTCAGAGACCCGACGTCAGACCTGGTCAGGTCGGGTGACGCTGGCGTCCTGCTGGCCGCGATCCGTCAGATCGGGACCGGGGTGGTTTCCGGCGTCATTGGCACCATGCGACCAGCCCTTGATCAGGAAGCTGATCGCGATGAAGGCCACACCGATTCCGACGCCCCACCAGCCCAGCTTGCCGAAGCCGTCAAGCGAGGTGGCAAGCGCGCCTTCGGGGTCCAGAACCTGGCCCCCGACGGTTTCCGTGCCCATCAGGCCGGCAATCTGACCGCCGACGAACTGGGCGATCGAACTGGCCAGGAACCAGACCGCCATCATGAAGCTGACCACGGAGGGCAGCGACAGTTTAGTGATCTCGGACAGGCCCACCGGCGACAGGAACAGCTCACCCGTCGTGTGCAGCATGTAGAGCAGCGCCAGGATGATCAGCGGCATCTGGAAGGCGCTGCTGACCATGCCGGACCCGGCCGCCCAGACCACCACCAGGAAGCCGAGGCCAACCTGCATGATGCCGAGGCCGAACTTCATGGTCGGGTCGGGATCCATCTTCTTCGAGGCCAGCCAGGCCCACAGCGCCGCAAAGATCGGCGCGAAGATCAGGATGAAGCCGGCGTTGAAGGACTGGACCTGGGCGGCCGTGATGGTCGCATCGATCCAGAAGCCCGTGGGCGTGATGCCCGCCGCCGCCAGCTGGGCCGGCGTACCGATGGTGATGCCGAGGAACTGCATGGCCATCGGTGTGATGGTCAGGTCGACGTTCCGGTCGGCGAACAGGTTCAGCGAGGTGCCGGCTTGTTCGAACAGGGTGAAGAAGACCACCGCGCCGAAGATCAGCACGACGGCCAGCATCATCCGCTGGCGCTCGACCCAGGTCTTGCACAGGAAGGCAATGATCCAGGCGATGAAGGCCAGCGA
>JAHJYN010000047.1 GCA_018826885.1 Alphaproteobacteria bacterium
ATGATCGTCCGCCGCGAGAAGGGCCGCACCATCACCGCGGCCCAGTTCCGGCGCGCCGCGCGCCCCGGCGACACGACACCCTGCCAAGGGCTGACCCCGAGCCAGTTCCTGCGCGGCCTGCGGGCGTTCGGGGTCAAGGGCTACGTCTACGCCGCCAACGTGACGGCCAAGAGCGTCCTCGCCGCGACCGACCGCGGGATCGTCCTCGTCGGGGTCGGCTACGGCGCCTACCCCGTCTCCTCCGAGTGTCAGGTCGGCGGCCGGACCGATCTGGGCTTCCGGGGCGCCCATGCCGTCAGCGTCTGGGGCCGCCGCAAGCGCGAGGGCCGCTGGCTCGTCTGGACCCGCGATCCCGACCACCGCTACGGCGCCACGAAGCCGCCCTACGACCGCTTCGACATGCGCTACCTGTCACGGGCGATCGCTGCCCTGCCGGCGATGTCCAACTGGAGCACGACTTTCGCCATCTGGAAGGAAGAGGACTGACATGCGCGACTGGCTCACCACGTTCTTGGCGGATCCGGCGGTCATGGCCCTCGGTGCCGTCGCCCTGCTCTCCCTCGGGACCTTCGTCCTGACGATCTACCGCGCCGTCAGCGGCGGGACGTTCGATGCGACGAAGGTGCCCAAGATCCTCGACACCCTCGTCCTGCGGCGCCTCGTGCCGCTCGGCGTCCTCGGCATCACCGCCTACGCCGCGCCCGTGGGGATCACCCATGACGCGCTGCTCGCCGCGTACTTCGCGGGCGCGGCCGCCACCGCAGCGTCCGAGCTGGTGCAGCTCCTAACCCTGGTCCGTGACACGGGCATCCCCGAGGTCCCCATGACGGAGCCTCCCAATGGCTGACGGGGAGATCGTCCTGACCCGCGACAAGTCGAGCGGCCACGTCCACAAGCGCATCCGGCTGGGCGACGGGCTGGCGACGCTCGAGGGCGACAACCTCGACGATGCGGGCCAGTACGAGGTGCTGATCACGCTGGCCGACGTTGATCCTGCCGACCTGTGCAAGCGGTGCTTCCCCGAGGATGCGCCGCAGTGAGCGCCGCCCTCCGCGAGTCGCCTACAGCGCCCGAGATCGCTATGCAGATCCCGCTTGCGCCGTGGATACCTCCGGCTCCCAAATACCGGGATCGCGTGAACTCTCACGCTCTCTATCAATCGCGGAATGACCTCGGGCTCCCCGATCTATTGAGTGAGACGTGGGTGCCTGAGCGCCTGGTGTCATTCAACGATCCCGCCCGGTACGGTCAGGATGCTGCGCTTCACTTCTTCATCGACGACTATCGCTTCGAGCCCATATGGCAAGCTCCCGCCAAGTATGCCGAGCGGTTTGAGATGAACGGGGCGGTGCTCACGCCGGACTTCTCTGTCTACTCGGACTGGCCCCTTGCCATGCAGATATGGCAGGTGTATCGCAACCGATGGGTCGGCGCCCACTTGCAGTCCCTCGGTTTTCGGGTCATTCCTACGGTGGGATGGGCATCGCCGGCCGACTTCTTCTTCGAGGGTCTCCCGCAGCGTTCAGTCGTAGCGATTGCCACAACGGGTGTCCGGCGAACCCCGGAGGGCATCGATCACTTCACCGTAGGCTTCGATCGTTTGGCTGAGCTAGATCCGCTTTGCGTGCTGGTCTATGGCGGGTTAGCTGGTCTCATCGATGATCCCGGTGTCCCAGTGCGTGAGTACCCATCGTTTCTTGACAACCGGCGATCCATCATGGAAGGAGATTGATATGGGCGGACGAAGTGGGGGCAGTTACGGCAAGAGTCGCCGGCCGAAGTTCGAAGGTGGCACGGGTGGAATGGGTCGGGGATATGCCCGCCGCCGAGTCGCTCGTTTCTCGGCCAACATTCGGTCGCTCGGCGCGGCGGCCTACCGTCCGGCCCTGATCGAGGAAGCCGCCAGGGCGCTGAATAGCGCCATCTTGAGGATCACTAGGAAGTGAACGCCGCCCTCCGCGAGTCGCCGTATGTCGCCGCCCGCGAGGACAGCGTGCGTCGGCGCATGGCGGTCGCTGCCCGGGAGCCCGTCCACCTCCCCGAGCTCCTGCGCTGGTTCCGCCACGAATGGGCGCAGGAGTGCCCGGCCAAGTTGCACGAAGCGGGTACCGAGCCCGACAGCGCCCTAGGCTCGCCCCGCATGGCGGGCGCCTTCCGGGCCTACCTCGTGGGCAGCCCGATGGCGACGGATCATGATGACCGGCTGGACGTGACGCGGGCGGGCGCCACCCGGCGCTACCCCATCCATGCCGCCCTCTCGGTCATGGCGCACAAGTGGCCCCTCTCGGCGCGCTACCTGTTCGCCATCGCCTGGGCAGGTGCGGAATGGTGCGACGTGGCGCTAGCTTGGCATATGCTCCCCGAGATAGGGCATCGCTTCACGCAGGACTCGCTCCACCACCTATGGTCGATATGGGCACGTGATGCTGGGGGCTTGCCGAACGCGGTACTATAGGGCGGATAGCACGCGCGACCCTGGATGCGCGGCAACGGGCAGGGCCACCACTCCGGTTCGACGCGCCCGATGATGCGCTCCTGCCTTGGCGTGCCGGGCCAGCCATGCGGGCGCCTGATCCCATCCGGCTCACGCTGCCGCCCCTGTCGCTTGCGCCATGACGCTACCCGTCGACCCTCACCCGTGCAGCGTTACGGGCCCGGCTACCAAGGGCGGCATCGGGCAGTGGTGGACGCTGAGCCATGGTGCCATCACCCCGACGGCTGCCACTATCCGATCACCCGAGCCAATCCCCTGACCGCCCAGCACATGCGGCCCGTGAGCCGTGGTGGCGCAGCCGGGCTGCTGGAGCCGTGGTGTAAGAGGCACAACAGCGCGGCAGGCAATAGGGCGGGGGGCGGGTGAAATCTCCGCGAGCTGGAGAGGGTGGCACAC
>JAHJYN010000048.1 GCA_018826885.1 Alphaproteobacteria bacterium
GAAACCCCGGACAAGGTCATGGTGTCGGGCGCGCTGCGCAACGTCCGGGACCGCGAGATTGTGGCGCCGGCCATCCGCGTGGCCCTGCTCGACGACCACGGGGCCGAGATCGCCCATGCGGTGGTCCGCACGGACGGGGCGCCGGTCCTGCCGGGCCAGGTGTCCGGCTTTGCCGTGCTCCTCGCCGATCCGGGCGGCAAGGCGACCGGGGTCGGGGTCGACTTTGTGCTGGACGCTCCGGCCGCGCCGGTCCCTGTTCACCGGGCGCCGGCGCACGAGGACACGTCCGCAGACCACCCGGCGCCGGCCGATCATGAGCCGGACGCATCCGCCCACCCGGTCCCCGCCGCTCACGAACCGGCGCCCGAGGCTGCCCCGACGCTACGCCCGGTGCGGGCCGTGTCGTCGGAGACGCCGCACGAACTGACCCCCGTCGCGGCCGTTCCGCTCGACAGCGCCGCCCATTAGGCGCTATCGGCCCCGCATGGCCGATCCCTCCTCCGACCGTCCCGCTCCGTCCGTCCTGCTCGATCAGGCCGGCGTGGCCGCTGTGGTCGAGGATCTGGCGAAGCGCATCGCCCCCCATGTCGACGACGAGACCGTGGCCGTGGTCCTGCTGACGGGTGGGCTGTGGTTTGCTGCTGACCTGACCCGGGCGCTGGCCCGACAGGATCGCCATCTGCGGTTCGATGCCCTGTGGCTGGCGTCCTACGGGGACGGCAAGGAGAGCAAGGGCCGGATCGAGGTGCGCGCCCCGCTGCAGCGGTCGGTCGAGGGGCGCAGGGTCCTGATCCTGGACGATGTCTTCGACACAGGCCTGTCGCTGGCGGAGTCGGTTCGGATGATCCGCGAGGCCGGCGCCGCCGAGGTGCTGACGGCTGTCTTTGCCCGCAAGCCCTGGCCTCTGCCGCGTGCGCCGGAGCCGGACTTTGTCGGCTGGGAGGCGCCGAACCGCTTCCTGGTCGGCTACGGGCTGGACCATGGCGGGGCCTGGCGTGGCCTGCCCGACATCTGCACCCTGGACTGAGGCTCAGTCGGCGAGCCAGGGCGCGACGGTCTCGCGGGCGAGCATGGCCGCATAGTCCGGGCGGGGTCGAACCACGGCAAAGCGGTCGCCGTCCACCAGCACCTCGGGCACCAGCGGACGGCTGTTGTATTCGCTGGCCATGGCGGCGCCATAGGCTCCGGCGCCCTTGAAGGCGACCAGATCGCCGGCCTCCAGTTCCGGCAGGGTCCGATCGCGGGCAAAGGTGTCTCCGGTCTCGCACACCGGGCCGACGACGTCATACAGGCCCTCGACCCGGCCCTCATCCGTCACCGGCATTAGCGGGTGGAAGGCGTCATAGAGCGCCGGGCGCATCAGGTCGTTCATCGCTGCATCGAGCACGACGAACCGTCGTCCGTCCGGCCGCGTGTTCACATGGATGACCCGGGCCAGCAGCACCCCGGCATTGGCGACCAGCAGGCGCCCGGGCTCGAAGACCGTGTCCACGTCCAGCCCCGCCATCGCCTCGCCGACCATGGCCGCATAGGTCGCGGGGTCGGGCGGGGTCACCCCGGGCTCATAAGGCACCCCCAGACCCCCGCCCAGGTCCAGCACCCGGACCGCGTGACTGTCAGCGCGCAACCGACGGGTCATGTCCGCCAGCACGCCAAAGGCATCCCGCAGGGGCGCGAGGTCGAGGATCTGGCTGCCGATGTGGCAGGCGAGGCCCACGGGCCGAACCTGTCCGCGGGTGGCGGCACGGGCATAGAGGGACAGGGCCTCCTCGACCGGCACGCCGAACTTGTCGCCGCCGCCGCCGGTGGTGATCTTGGCGTGGCCCCCGGCGCCGACGCCCGGGTTCACGCGGATGGCAATATCGGGACGGATGCTCATGGCCTCGGCCACGCGCTCCAGTCGGTCCAGCTCCGGGCCGGACTCGACATTGATCTGGCGCACGCCGGTCTGCAGGGCAAAGGCCAGCTCGGCGTCAGTCTTGCCCACGCCGGAAAAGATGATGCGGTCGGCGGGAATGCCCGCCGCCAGAGCCCGCCGGATCTCGCCTTCGGAGACGGTATCAGCCCCGGCGCCCAGACGTCCCAGTGTCGCCAGCACCGAGAGATTGCTGTTGGCCTTGACGGCAAAGGCAATCAGCGAACGCCCCAAAGCCGGGCCTTGCGCCTCCAGGGCCTCGCGAAACACCTGATAATGCCGGCTCAGGGTCGCGGTCGAATAGACATAGGCCGGCGTGCCGACGTCTGCGGCGATGGCGGCCAGCGGCACGGCCTCGGCATGGAGGCCGCCGTCGATGTAGCGAAAATGGTCCACGTCGTCTCGGGGAGGAGGGCGACCTCAGTCAGGTCTGTCAGAAGCGCGGGTCGCCGCCGCCCGAATAGGGGTTGCTGGGGCCACCGTCGATCGGTTGCTGGGTCGAGGGCCGGTTGACCGTCGCCGGCTCTTCCAGGTTCGGGGCCTGGCTGCTGCGCATGCTGCGCTCGGTCTGACGTTCGGGCGGGGCTTCCAGATCGGCCATCCGGCCACAGGCGGCGGTCCCGGCCAGCATCAGGCCGGCCAGCCCGAGAACGGCAATGCGGTTCGAAACGGTCATGACAGTCGCGTCTTCCATTCGGCGATGCGCGCGCGGACCTGCTCCGGCGCCGTGCCGCCATAGCTGCGACGACTGTCACAGGAAGCCTCA
>JAHJYN010000049.1 GCA_018826885.1 Alphaproteobacteria bacterium
CCCACGCTCGTGTCAGTCGGCGTCGGCGCGCAGGGTCTCGACCACCGCGCGGTCGAACTCTTCCGCCTGCCGGGGCGTCAGCACGGCGCGCATCTCGAACACATGACGGATCGTCGCCATCTGAAGATCACCCATGGCGGTGTGGAAGTGATCGACGGCGGCCTGAACTTCGGGCGTCTCGCCTTGGCTGGCGGCAATCGCAGCCGACAGTTCCGCATTGGCCTGTCGTACCTCGGCTTCCAGTGGCGCGCGCCGCTCGGCGAACGCCGCTTCGATCTCGTCCAGACGTCGATCCTGTTCCGGGCTCAGGTCCAGCCTTTCGTGAACGAGGTGGTGGAGGTCGGCGGGCCTGTCCTGCCGCGCCTGTATGGTCATTGCACCCCAGGCCGCGGCCGCGCCTACGGCGGCGGCCAGCACGGCTGTGACCAGTGTGGACTTCAGCCCGCTCATCCGAGGGTGCTCCGGATACCAAGGGGTGTCGCTGCCATGCGGGGGCTGAAGATCGACAGTTCGCTGCGACCTGTTTCGACTGTCGGCGCCGTTACGCCACCGGCGACGCCGCCGATGGCCGCCGCGATTCCAAGCGCCGCGAACCGCAGCGATCGCTCACGTGTCCTGACTTGCGCCTGCTGCACGCGCTGCCAGACGCCGTCTTCCAGACCGTCGAGAGAGGCGGTTTCCACAGGCGGGCCCCGTGCAATCAAGGTATCCAGTTCGACCATGCCGATCGTCTCCATGGGTTCCGCACATCTACGCACGGTCCCTGTCCGCCCCTCGCCAGAGGGTGCTGTCCTCGCCGCACAAATAGAGCATAGTCACACTCCTTCGCCACCGAGAGCCCTTCATGAAGCGCCTGATCCTCGCCGCCGTCCTCGCCGTATCGGCCTCCGTCATCGTGACCCCCGGTGGCGCTGTCTCATCCGCGTCAGCCCCGGCCGATGATGAAGCGGCGCGCCCCGCCATCGCCGTCGTGGACGCCTTTCATGCCGCCCTGGGGTCGGGCGACGCCGAGGCTGTCCTGGCCCTGCTCGCCGAGGACGTCGTGGTGCTGGAAGAGGGCGGTGCCGAGCGCTCGCGCGAGGAATACGCAGGCCATCACCTGCCCGCAGACATGGCCTTCGCCACCGCCACCACCGCCGAGGTCACGCGCCGAGCGGCCCGGGTCGAGGGCGACGTCGCCTGGGTGCTGACCGAGGGCCGCACGACCGGCGCGTTCAATGGCCGGCCCGTCGACCGGCTGACCGCCGAGACCATGATCCTGCACCGGGACGGCGACGTCTGGCGTATCCGCCACATCCACTGGTCGTCGCGCGCGCCGCGCTGATTACATCGACGCCGGCGGCATCTGCACGCCCATCGCCGCGACAAGCCCCAGAAGGACGAGGCCGGCCGCCATCTCCAGGCCAATGCTGAGCTGCAGTCTCCGAACAGGCCCGTCGGTCGCGGTATCATGCGTGATGGCCCGCGCCAGGGCGGGCGTCAGGGTGAAGCGGTTATGCGCCGCCAGACCGACCATCAGGATAAACAGGGCCAGCTTGCCCAGGAGCAGCAGGCCCCAGGTCGAGCTTGCAACCCGGACCACGCCGTCAATGCCGATCAGAAAGCCGGCGTTGATCAACCCTGTGAGCACCAGCACCGAAACGGCTGCCGAGCCGACCGTGGCGAACCCGGCGAGGTCACGCGTCGTCGTCTCGATCTCGCCTCCGAAAGGACGACACAGCCGTATGCAGAATCCTGCCAGCGCGCCCAACCAGACGGCGGCGGCCAGCGCATGAATGATGTCGGCGATCAGGTGGATGAGCCCCCCGGCTCCCTCGCTGGCCGCCCCGTGGCCGCTCCAGGCGAAACTGGCTGTAGCCCCGGCGAACGCCATGACAGCCATCAGCCCCGGGACCCTTCTGTCCTGCCCGAACATCAGGATCGCGACCCCTGCCAAGGCTAGTGCGGCGCGGGCCATGTGCGCCATGCCGAGAGCAGTCGACTGGATGACATAGCCCATCGAGGCGGGGTCGAAGGCAGCGGCCCAGCCGCCCGCCATCATGGCCGTCTGAGCCACAAGGCCACCGGCCGCCCCGACCGCCAGGAGCAACCCGGGGGCGATGGCGGCCCAGCGCGCCGAACGCGCCGGGACCGGTCCCGGCGCATAGATCTGGAACAGTGGCAGTCCCAGCGCCACGACCGCGGCAGCGAACTGGAGCCACCGAAGGACGACAACGGTCAGGTCGATCGGCACGTCAGCGGACGGTGAAGCTGTAGTTTCCCGTCATGCGGTGACCGTCGGCCGCCGCGATGGCCCAGGTCACGCGATAGGTCCCGGCCGACAGCGGCGCTGCGAACGACCCGCCCA
>JAHJYN010000050.1 GCA_018826885.1 Alphaproteobacteria bacterium
GCCCGTTAAGTTTTCGTCATGTGCCGCTGACGGATCAGCGGCGGGCGGCGGCGCTTTCCTCACGGACCGGGCCGAACTCGGACCCGTCCTTCCAGCCCGGCCAGTCGCGGCTGTTGGCCAGGGCCAGACCGACGGCATAGACGACCTCGAGATCCTCGGCCGCGCCCCGGAAGTCCATCCCCGGCAGCCATTCGTCGGCCGCCTGGTGATAGCGGCGCGCGCCATATTCGTCGCGCAGGGCCTGACGCTCGGCGATCGGCTCATCGCGGAAGTCGCCCGAGCCCTTGGGATAGGCCATCGGCACGCCGCGCTTGGCCAGCGGGAAGTGGTCAGAGCGGAAATAGGTGCCGGCGGCATTGTTGGTGTCGGGCACAATGACCCGCCCCTGCGTCGCCGCCACGACCTCGAGCCGTTCATCAAGGGTCGATTGGCCGTAGCCGGTGACCCCGAGCCCCGACAGCCGTCCGTAGACATTCATCGCATCCAGGTTGAAGCCGGCCACCGTCGTTTCCAGCGGATAGAGGGGATTGGCGGCATAGAATTCCGAGCCCAGCAGACCGCTTTCCTCGGCGGTGAAGGCGATGATGACGATCGACCGCTCGGGGGTCGGGCCGCTGCCATACAGGCGCGCGATCTCGAGCAGGCCGGCGATGCCCGAGGCATTGTCGACAGCGCCGTTGAAAATGCGATCGCCCTCGGCATCCGGATCACCGACGCCGATGTGGTCCCAGTGACCGGTGTAGAGGATGGTCTCGTCCGCATGGGTCGTGCCCGGCAGGCGGGCAACGACATTGTGGGTTTCGATCTGGCTGGTCGACACGCTGTAGCCGGCGTCGAGCGTCTGGCCTGCCAGTTCGACCGGACGGAAATCGCGACTGCGCGCCGACACCTTCAGCGCCTCGAAATCCAGACCGGCCCGCTCGAACAGATCGACGGCGACGTCGCGCTGGATCCAGCCTTCCAGCGGCACGCGCTCGGCGGCCGCGTTCGCGCGGACGATGTCGAATTGCGGCCCGGTCCAGGAGTTCTTGACCGTGGTCCAGCCGTAGGAGGCGGGGGCGGTCTCATGCACCACCAGCACGCCGGCGGCGCCCCTGCGGGCGGCCTCGTCATATTTGTAGGTCCAGCGGCCGTAATAGGTCATGGCCCGGCCGTTGAAGGTGTTGAGCTCGGGCTGCTCATAGTCGGCGTCATTGACCAGCACGACGATGATCTTGCCGCGCACGTCGACGTCCTTGAAGTCGTCCCATTCGCGCTCGGGGGCGGTGGTGCCATAGCCGACGAACACCAGCGGCAGATCGTCGAGGCGCACCTGCTCGGCCGGACGGCGGGTCGAAATGACGATCTGCTCGCCCTGGGTCAGGGGGCGGGCAACGCCGTCGTCGCTGAAGGAGGCGCTGACGTTGCTGACGGCAAAGCGGTTCAGGGTCACGGCCTGGGTCCAGCCGCCGTTCTCGCCGCCGGGCTCGAAGCCGGCGTCGGCAAAGGCCTCGGACAGATAGGCGATGACCTTGTCCTCGGCCGGGGTGGCGATGCCGCGTCCCTCGAAGCTGTCGTCCGACAGGGCCTGAACATGCGCCGACAGGCGATCCGGGTCGATCCGGGCCGGTTCCCCGCCGTCCGGCAGGGTCATACAGGCGGCCAGCGCCGCCCCCGCAGCAAGAACACTCAGCCTGGACAGCAGACGCATTTGGGACCTCTCACGAAACCGGAGACGCGACCCTAAAGCCTTGCCCGCCGGACGCAACTGTTGAGGGGGTATGCGGAAGCGCCTCTCGCCCGGGAGGCAGAGGTTACGGAGAGGCGGGCGGCGCACGGGCCGGGGGCCCGGAACCGGTGCTCCCGTGCTTTCGCCGTCAGGGAGCGTGTGTGAGTTTCGGCACCTGACCTGTGCGCCGCCCCAGTCGGTTCACGCGAGCGCCTGGGGGGACTGTCTCTTCAGCCGGGGGTCGGGGCGCCCAAAAGCTTGCGGTCCCGACCTCGCCTGTCCCGGTTCGACAGCAGGTCCCAGTCTCTCGGCCC
>JAHJYN010000051.1 GCA_018826885.1 Alphaproteobacteria bacterium
ACAAAACCCCCTCGCCGCCCGCCCGCCGGACTTCCGGACAAGGACACCCTGCTCGCCTTCCTGCGCGAGACCGGCTCGGCCCAGAAGACCGACATCGCCCAGCATTTCGGCCTGAAGGGCGCGGATCGCCGTGCACTGCGCCAGATGATCCGCGAACTGGAAGACGAGGGCCGCCTCGGCCGGCGCGGTCGCAAGGGTCTGAGCGAGGCCGGGGGCCTGCCGCCGGTCGGTGTCGCCGACGTGGTCGAGCGCGATGTCGATGGCGAGATGATCGTACGGCTGGTCGAGGCGTCGGACGATGCACCCTCCGCTGTGCTGATGCCCGATCGCAAGGATCGCGGGCCTGCGCCCGGCATGGGCGACCGGCTGCTGGTCCGTTTCGCGCGCGGCGACAATGGCTGGGAAGCCCGGCTGATCAAGAAGCTGGACACCGGGGCCGACCGGGTGCTGGGCGTGATCCGGAGGTCGGCCCGTCAGGTCCGGATCGAGTCGGTCGACCGCCGCGCCAAGGACACGCTGATCGTGCCCGAGAGCCAGGCCGAGGGCCTGAAGGACGGCGACCTGGTACTGGCTACGGTCGAGAAGGGCACCGACCGCCATGGCCCCAAGCGCGGCAAGATTCTTGAAAAGCTGGGCCGCGAGGATGACCCCCGCGCTGCCTCCCTGATCGCCATCCACAGCCACGGCCTGCCAACCGGCTTTTCCGAGACGGTCGATTCGGAGGCCAGGGATCAGGCCCTGCCCTCGCTGAAGGGACGCGAGGACCTGCGCGACCTGCCGCTGATCACCATCGATCCGGCCGACGCGCGCGACCACGACGACGCCGTCTTTGCCCAGCCGGACGAGGATGCCAACAACCCCGGAGGCTGGGTCGTCTGGGTCGCCATCGCCGATGTCGCCGCCTATGTCCGCCCCGGCACGGCGCTGGACCAGCAGGCCCGCGACAAGGGCAACTCGACCTATTTCCCGGACCGGGTCGAGCCGATGCTGCCCGAGGTCCTGTCGAACGGCCTGTGCAGCCTCAAGGTCGGCGAGAACCGCGCCTGTCTGGCGGTGCGCATGGTGTTCGACGCCGAAGGCAAGAAGCGCAGCCACCGGTTCGTCCGGGGCCTGATGCGCTCGCACGCCAGCCTGTCCTATGAGCAGGCGCAGGCCGCCTCCGAAGGCCGGTTCGACGACGTCACCGGCCCCATCGTCGACGTCATCCTCAAGCCCCTGTGGGCCGCCTATCGCACCATGCTGAAGGGCCGCAAGAAGCGCGCGCCGCTGGCCATCGAAAGCCTGGAGCGCAAGATCAACATGTCGCCGAAGGGCGAGATCATCTCGATTGAACCGCGCGTCTCGCTGGAGGCGCACCGGCTGATCGAGGAGATGATGATCCAGGCGAACGTCTCGGCCGCCGAGACGCTGGAGCAGAAGCGCACGCCCCTGATCTACCGGGTGCACGATACGCCCAGCCAGGAGAAGGTCTTCAACCTCGCGGACTTCCTGCAGACGCTGGGCCGGCCGTGGAACAAGGGCGAGCCGCCGACCACCAAGAAGCTGAACGCCCTGCTGGACAGCATGCGCGACACGCCCCACGCCGAGATCGTCAATGAGGTGGTCCTGCGCAGCCAGATGCAGGCGATCTATACGCCGGACAACATCGGCCACTTCGGGCTGAACCTGGACCGCTATGCCCACTTCACCTCGCCGATCCGGCGCTACTCCGACCTGATCGTCCACCGGGCGCTGATCCGGGCGCTGGGCCTCGGCAAGGATGGCCTGACCGAGCGCGAGGTCGCCGAACTGTCTGGCATCGCCGAGCATCTGGTCATGACCGAGCGGCGCTCGATGGCGGCCGAGCGCGATGCGACGGATCGCTATGTCGCCGCCTTCCTCGAGGAGCGGGTCGGCGCAACCTTCGAAGGACGGATCACAGGGGTCACGCGCTTCGGCCTGTTCGTACGGCTGCAGGAGACCGGCGCCGATGGCCTGATCCCGATCTCCTCGCTGGGCCGGGACTATTTCCAGCACGACGAGGCAGCCCACGCCCTGATCGGTCAGAGAAGCGGCGACCGCTGGACCCTGGGCCGGACCGTCGAGGTCAAGCTGGTCGAGGCCACCCCCCTCACCGGCGGACTGGTGCTCGAGATGCTTTCGGATGCCGAGGAAGGGAAGCCCCCGGGCAACTCCGGCGGTCGCGGTGGTCCGCGCGGTGGCCCGCCGCGGGGCGGCAAGCCCCCCCGCGGAGGCAAGGTCCCGCCCTCCGGCAAGCCGAAGGGACCGCGGCGCCGCAAATGACCCAGCCGTTCGATGCGCGCGCGGACCTGGCCGATTCCCCTGACGTCGGCGCACGGGTCCGGCCCCGCGATGCCGCCACCCTGATCCTGACGCGCAACCGTGCCGGGCAGGCCGAGGTGCTGATGGGCCGCCGTGCGCCGGGTCATGTCTTCATGGCGTCGAAGTGGGTGTTCCCCGGCGGGCGGGTGGAGCGCGGGGACTACACCGCCCCGTTTGCCACCGATCTCTCGCCGGACGAGTTGGCGCTGCTGGAGCGCGAAATGCCTGAACGGCGGGCCCGGGCCCTGGCGCTGGCCGCCGTCCGCGAGACCCATGAGGAGACGGGCGTGATCGTCGGCCGCCCCGCGCCAGTCCGCACTGTGGCCGGGCCGTGGCGGGACTTCCTGTCGAGCGGACATCAGGCGGATCTGGCGGGCCTGCGCTACATCGCCCGGGCGATCACGCCCCCCGGCAGGCCACGGCGCTTTGACGCCCGCTTCTTTCTGGCCGATGCGGACGCCATGGACCTGCCGGCGCGCACCGACCACGGGGACGAGCTGGAGCGCGTGTCCTGGGTCCCGCTGGACGATCTGAAGGACCTGGCCCTGCCCGCCATCACCCGGTTCGTCGTGGGCGAGGTGAAGGAACGACTGAAGGGCCGCGACCCCGGGCGCCCCTTCGTTCGCCAGCTTCATGGCCAGCACAGGATCGATCGGCTTTGACCCTCTCCCGGACGGGGCGTATCTGTGGGGCCTGCCCCATCCTCGAGTATCGGCCCTGATCGCGTGAAACTGTCCCGCCCCTTCATCAAGCTGCCCTTCCGCTTCGACGTGGACCAGTTGCGGCGTGAGGTCGAGGCCTTCCCGGCAGACGCCTGGGCCAAGCATCCGAACAACATCCCGGGCAACAGCGCCCTGCGCCTGATCACCGTGGGCGGCACCGAGAATGACGACGTGGCCGGGGCCATGGCGCCCACGCCGCATCTGCAGTCCTCGCCCTATATCCAGCAGGTCCTGAGCCACTTTGGCGTGGTGTGGAGCCGGTCGCGGCTGATGCGACTCGGCCCCGGGTCGTCGGTGCCCGAGCACACGGACATCAACTACCACTGGTTTCACCGGGTGCGGCTGCATGTGCCGATCGTGACGACGCCGGACGTGCGCTTCCACTGCGACGGCGAGGAGGTCCA
>JAHJYN010000052.1 GCA_018826885.1 Alphaproteobacteria bacterium
GGGAACGTAGAGACGGGATCATGACGACTCAACCGATCTCGAACACCCGCATCATTCGCAGTCCGCGCGGTCCGGAAAAGACAGCCGCCACCTGGGCCGCCGAAGCCGCCAAACGCATGCTGATGAACAACCTCGACCCCGAGGTGGCCGAGCGTCCGCAGGATCTGGTCGTCTATGGCGGGATCGGCAAGGCGGCGCGCGACTGGGCGTCCTTCGACAGGATCGTCGAGACCCTGGATGCCCTGGCCCCGGACGAGACCCTGCTGGTGCAGTCGGGCAAGCCGGTCGGGGTGTTCCGCACCCATGCCGATGCGCCGCGCGTGCTGATCGCCAACTCCAATCTGGTGCCGAAATGGGCGACCTGGGAGCATTTTGACGAGCTCGATCGCAAGGGGCTGATGATGTACGGCCAGATGACGGCCGGATCGTGGATCTACATCGGCACCCAGGGCATCGTTCAGGGCACCTATGAGACCTTCATGGAGGCGGGCCGCCAGCACTATGGCGGCGACTGGTCCGGCAAGTGGATCCTGACTGCCGGTCTGGGCGGTATGGGTGGCGCCCAGCCGCTGGCGGCGACCATGGCGGGGGCCTCGTGTCTGGCCGTCGAATGTCAGGCCAGCCGGATCGAGATGCGGCTGAGGACGCGCTACCTCGACGTCATGGCCGAGGATCTGGACGACGCCCTGGCGAAGATCGAGGCGGCGAAGGCGACGGGCAAGCCGGTGTCGGTCGGCCTGCTGGCCAATGCGGCCGAGGTCCTGCCCGAACTGGTGCGGCGGGGGGTGCGCCCCGATCTGGTCACCGACCAGACCAGCGCCCACGATCTGGTCAATGGCTATCTGCCGAAGGGCTGGTCGGTGGCCGAGTGGGAGGACCGTCGGCAGACAGACCCGGAGGCGGTGCGGACCGCGGCCAAAGCCTCCATCGTCGACCATGTGAAGGCCATGCTGGACTTCCAGCGGATGGGCATTCCGACCACCGACTATGGCAACAACATCCGGCAGGTAGCGCTGGACGAAGGGGTCGAGGACGCCTTTGCCTTCCCCGGCTTTGTACCCGCCTATATCCGCCCGCTGTTCTGTCGGGGGATCGGGCCGTTCCGCTGGGCGGCCCTGTCGGGCGATCCGGAGGACATTTTCAAGACCGACCGGGCGATGAAGCGGCTGTTCCCCGACAATGCCGGCCTGCACCGCTGGCTGGACATGGCGGGCGAGCGGATCGCCTTTCAGGGCCTGCCGGCGCGGATCTGCTGGATCGGGCTGGGCGACCGGCACCGGGCGGGCCTGATGTTCAACGAGATGGTAGCCTCGGGCGAGCTCTCGGCCCCCGTCGTCATAGGTCGCGATCATCTGGACAGTGGCTCGGTCGCCAGCCCCAACCGCGAGACCGAGGCCATGATGGACGGCTCGGATGCCGTGTCGGACTGGCCGCTGCTGAACGCCTTGCTGAACACGGCCTCGGGCGCCAGCTGGGTGTCGCTGCACCACGGCGGCGGAGTGGGCATGGGCTATTCCCAGCATTCGGGCGTGGTGATCGTCGCCGACGGCACGCCGGAAGCGGCCAAGCGCCTCGAACGCGTGCTGTGGAATGACCCGGCCACCGGCGTGATGCGCCATGCGGATGCGGGCTATGACATCGCGAAAGACGCGGCCCGTGAGCAAGGCCTGAACCTGCCGAGCCTGCGCTGACCTGACCCCGAGACCTTCGCCGCCTGAGGACCCCGCATGGAATTCGCCGCTGTCGCCCTGCCCCTCGCCCTCGGGATCATCATGTTCGGCCTCGGGCTGGACCTGACGCCCGCCGACTTTGCCCGTGTGGCGAAACAGCCCAAGGCCGCTGCGGTCGCCCTGGCCTGTCAGTTGCTGCTGCTGCCGGCGATCTGCTTTGCGCTGGTGTTGCTGTTCCGGCTGCCGCCGATCCTCGCGGTCGGGATGATGCTGCTGGCGGCCTCGCCGGGGGGCACGACGGCCAACCTGTATAGCCATCTGTTCCGGGGCGATGTGGCCCTGAACATCTCGCTGACCGCGATCAACTCGGTCATCGCCGTCGTGACCCTGCCGATCCTCACCAACCTGGCGATTGCGTATTTCCAGCCCGGTGACCTCAGCGTCGGCCTGCAGTTCCGGAAGACGCTGGAGGTGTTCCTGATCGTCCTCGTTCCGGTGGCGTTGGGGATGACCGTGCGCCGGCTGAACCCCGGGTTCGCTTCGGCCATGGACAAGCCGGTCCGGATCGCCTCGGTCGCCATTCTGGTGCTGGTGATCGCCGGATCGGTGGCGAGCAGTTTCGACCTGCTGGCGGCCAACTTCTTGCTGCTGGGGGGCATTTCGACCGTCTTCTGCGTCCTCAGCCTGACGGTCGGCTATGTCGTGCCGCGCCTGATGAAGATCGAGAAGCCGCGGGCCGTGGCCAGCGCCTTTGAGGTCGGGATTCATAACGCGACCCTCGCCATCGTCATCGCCCAGGGCGTGCTGGGTCGGCCGGATATGTCCTTGCCGGCCGCCGTGTACGGCGTGCTGATGTTCCCGATCGCGGCCCTGTTCGGCCTGTGGGTGAGTCGACGAGGTCCCGCACGGGAGGATAAGGGGAGCGCATGACCCTGACCCTCGGACAATCCCCCCTGACCCTGTCGCAGCTTCGCGCCGTGCTGGACGGCCCTGTGCGTCTGTCGCTGACCGATGCGGCGTGGAGCGCGGTCGACCGGGGGGCGGCGGTGGTGGCCGCCATCGTGGCCGAGGGGCGCACGGTGTACGGCGTGAATACGGGGTTTGGCCTGCTGGCCAATACGTCGATCAAGCCTGAGGATCTGGAGACGCTGCAGCGCAATCTGGTGCTGAGCCATGCCTGTGGCGTGGGGCCGGATCTGGAAGACCGGGTCGTGCGGCTGATGATGGTGCTGAAGGTCGCCAGCCTGTCGCGCGGAGCCTCGGGCATCCGGCGCGAGACGCTGGAGATTCTGATCGCCCTGCTGGACGCCGAGGTGCTGCCGTGCGTGCCGTCCAAGGGGTCGGTCGGGGCGTCGGGCGATCTGGCACCGCTGGCGCATATGAGCTGCCTGTTGCTGGGCGTCGGCGAGGCCCGGGTCAAGGGCCAGCGGATGGCCGCCACCGAAGCGCTGGCCACGGCCGGACTTGAACCCCTGACCCTGGGGCCCAAGGAGGGTCTGGCCCTGCTGAACGGGACCCAGTGTTCGACGGCGCTGGCCCTGACCGGCCTGTTCGCGACCGAGGACGCCTTTGCCGCCGCCCTGGTGGCCGGGGCGATGTCGGTCGATGCGCTGAAGGGGTCGGACGCGCCGTTCGATGCCCGCATCCATGCCCTGCGCGGCCAGCCGGGACAGATGGCGGTGGCGGAGACCCTGCGCGATCTGATGGCGGGATCGGCGATCCGCGACAGCCACCGGACGGATTGCTCCAAGGTGCAGGACCCCTATTCCCTGCGCTGCCAGCCGCAGGTGATGGGGGCGATCCTCGACCTGATGCGGTCCTCGGCGACGGTGCTGGAGCGCGAAGCCAATGCGGTGACCGACAATCCGCTGGTGTTCGTCGAGGAGGGCGATGTCATCTCGGGCGGAAACTTCCACGCCGAGCCGGTGGCCTTTGCTGCCGACCAGCTGGCCATGGCGCTGTGCGAGATCGGCAATATGTCGGAACGGCGGACCTCCATTCTGGTCGACCCGAAGATGAGCGGCCTGCCCGCCTTTCTGGTGCGGGAAAGCGGGCTGAACTCGGGCTTCATGATCGCCCAGGTGACGGCGGCCGCACTGGTGGCCGAGAACCGGATGGTCGCCCACCCGGCCAGTGTCGATACGGTCCCGACCAGCGCCAATCAGGAGGACCATGTGTCGATGGCGACGCATGGGGCGCGGCGACTGCTCGACATGGCCCAGAACACGGCGACCGTGGTCGGGATCGAGTTGCTGGCCGGGGCGCAGGGCATCGATTTCCACCGCCCGCTGACGTCCTCACCCGCGCTGGAGCGGGCTTGGGCCATCGTGCGGGAAGCCGCGCCCGAATATGCCTCGGACCACTATTTCGCACCCGACATCGCGCGGGCGACCGACGGGGTGACCGCCGGTCGCTATCGCAACTTTGTGCCGGGTCTGCTGCCCTCGGCCTAGCGACCGATGGCGGCGAGGCAGGCGTTGCGGGTCCCGATCAGCGGGATGTCGTTCAATAGCTCGGGGGCGTTGGTCAGCCGTTCGTCGTAGAGGGTCACATCCTGACCCACCTGTTCGGCGGACTTGCCGAGGGCCGCGCCGGATGCCTCGGCATTGGTGTAGAATTCGAGGTTGTCGATCTCGAGCTGGGCATAGGCCTGGCGGCTCATGCCATCGGTGACCAGCTCCGGGATCGCGCGCGAAGCCACCAGCCAACAGGTGATGTCGAACATATAGCGCTCGTCCGGATCGGAGGGACGGGTCAGGGTCAGGTCGGTTTGTGCGGACGGCGGTGGAGCAGACCGCCCTACCTCGGACACTGTCAGCCGATAGGCGCCCGTCTCACCCGCCTCATAGCTGTTGGCGAAGATGAAATAGTCCCCGCCCGCCGAGGTGAAGGTCAGGCGAGAATTGGTGCCGCCATCGTCGCTGTCGTCATTGTAATCATCGATCGGCGGCTGGCAGCCCCGCCCGGCGCCCATGCCTATGAAGGTGTCAAAGTCATCGGATTCCAGGTCGATGGTGTAGGTCTGGCCCGCCCGGGTCGAGACGATGTAGCAGTCATAATTGCTGCCATCGACCTCCATGACCGGATCGCTGGCGCTCAGGGTGCCGTTGACGGTCTGGCCGACCCGGATCGTGCTCTGGGCCGAGGCCGTGGATGCGACGGCGAGCGTGGCCAGCAGGGTCGTGGCGGCTATCGCACCCGTGCGGATCAGAATTTTCAGAGACATAAGACGAACTCCTGTCGGGGCGCCCTGGCCCCCGACACATGAGGAAAGCAGATCAGCGGAAGCGGGTCACAGGGGTAAAGCCATTGGCCCGGTCGCAGTTGGCGACCGTGGTCAGATATTCCGACACCTGCTGCGGCTTGTCGTCGATAAACCCGCCCAGCGCGAGCAACACAAAGTTGCTGGAGGTGAAGTCGACAATGGAACGGTCCTGGGGGGTGAGGCGCCCCGTCACCTGGCGGTCGCGGGCCGCATAGTCGATGGTTGCGACATTGCCGTATCGACCGACGTTGGGCGCCAGATCGCCCATCGCGCGATAGGCGCCCGCACAGACGTAGCCGTCGGTGCCCCATTCGGTCACCACTTCCGGCAGGGCGTCCATGCTGCCGAGGCGCTCCTCGACCTCGGGCAGGCCCGCCTTGACCTCGATCCAGTAATTGCCCTCCTCGCCGGCGTTGAAGGCGTTGGCGCGGATCAGCAGGCGGGGTTCGTTGAAGGTGCCACTGATCTGCGCATTGGTGTTGTTGCCGCTGTCATCGTCGGCGGCGAGCGGAACCATGGATTCCCCACAGTCCGAGCCGGTGCCGACGACCATGAAGGCATCGAAGAAACCCGTCATCATGTCGATGGTGATCGGGCCCGAGCCGGGTTCGACGACCCAGCAGCCGTAATAGCTGCCGTCATCGAGCTTGGGCGACTGGGCATTGAGGGTCGCGCCCGAGCGTTCACCGACGGTGATGCGGGTCTGGGCAGCGGCAGCCCCGGCGGATACGACCAGAGCGAGGCCAACGGCGGTGGCGGTAACGAAGCGTGCGAGCATGGGAGTCCCTCCAGATGTGTTCGGCACCCTAGGCCCGAAGCTGCACCAAGGCTCCTGACGGAGTCTGACGCGACGCGGGTCTGCGAAGGCGCCGCGACGGCGGGGGCGGCGCGGTGGGCGACGTTTGTGCTCTCTCCCGAGTTCCGACGGCAGTGCCGCCCCCTCCACCACTTCGTGGTCCCCCTCCCCATGAATGGGGAGGAGATGAGCGGAAGCGCCTCTCGCCGCATGCGGCAGAGGTGAGGGAGAGGTGGGCGGCGCACGGGCCGGGGGCCCGGAACCGTTGCTCCCGTGCTTTCGCCGTCAGGGAGCGTGTGTGTTTTTCGGCACCTGGCCTGGCGCCGCCCCGGTCGGTTCACGCGAGCGCCTGGGGGGACTGTCTCTTCAGCCGGGGGTCGGGGCGCCCAAAAGCTTGCGGTCCCGACCTCGCCTGTCCCGGTTCGACAGCAGGTCCCAGTCTCTCGGCCC
>JAHJYN010000053.1 GCA_018826885.1 Alphaproteobacteria bacterium
ACGACCTTCATCGACAGCTTGGTCTTGCCGCGATCGTCGAAGCCGAGGAATTTGACCTTGACCTCCTGGCCTTCCGACAGGACGTCGGCCGGGTTGGCGACGCGTTCCAGAGCGATCTGGGACACGTGGACCAGGCCGTCCTTGGCGCCGAAGAAGTTCACGAAGGCGCCGAAGTCGACGACCTTCACGACCTTGCCGGAGTAGATCATGCCGGGCTCGGGCTCGGACACGATCGACGAGATCCAGTTCTTGGCGGCGTCGATCTTTTCCTGGTCCGAGGCGGCGATCTTGACGGTGCCGTCGTCCTCGATGTTGACCTTGGCGCCGGTCTTTTCGACGATTTCGCGGATGATCTTGCCGCCGGTGCCGATGATGTCGCGGATCTTGTCGACCGGGACCTTGATGGATTCGATCTTGGGCGCGTACTCGCCCAGTTCCGAACGGGCGCCGTCGATGGCCTTGTCCATTTCATCGAGGATATGCAGACGACCGGCCGACGCCTGGGCGATGGCCTTCTTCATGATCTCCTCGGTGATGCCGGCGACCTTGATGTCCATCTGCAGGCTGGTGATGCCGTCACGGGTGCCGGCCACCTTGAAGTCCATGTCGCCGAGGTGATCTTCGTCACCCAGGATGTCGGACAGGATGGCGAACTCGCCCGAGGGCTCGAGGATCAGGCCCATGGCGATGCCCGAGACCGGCTTCTTGAGCGGCACACCGGCATCCATCAGGGCCAGCGACGAGCCGCAGACCGTGGCCATCGAGGACGAGCCGTTCGACTCGGTGATCTCGGAGACCAGACGGATGGTGTAGGGGAATTCTTCCGCCGACGGCAGCATCGGGCGAATGGCGCGCCAGGCCAGCTTGCCGTGACCGATTTCGCGACGACCGGCGCCGCCCATGCGGCCCGTTTCCCCGACCGAATAGGGGGGGAAGTTGTAGTGCAGGAGGAATTTCTCCTTGTACGTCCCGGTCAGGGCATCAATGTACTGCTCGTCCTCGCCGGTGCCGAGCGTGGCGACGACGATGGCCTGGGTTTCACCGCGGGTGAACAGGGCCGAACCGTGGGTGCGCGGGAAGACGCCGACTTCCGAGACGATGTCGCGGACCTTGTCGAGGGCACGGCCGTCGACGCGGTTGCTGTTGTCGATGATGTCGCGACGCAGGACTTCCGCTTCGCAGGTCTTGAAGGCGGCACCAAAGGCGCCGGAGTCGACGCCGTCCGGGTTCTCTTCGGTCTTGAGGAGAGCCTCGGCGGCCTTCTTCTTGGCGGCGCCGACCGCTTCGTGGCGGGCGTGCTTGGCCTTGTGGGTGTAGGCAGCCTTGATGTCGTTGCCGACCAGCGTCTTGATCGAGGCGACGACGTCCGAGTGATCCTCGGGCGTGAAGTCGAACGGCTCCTTGGCGGCGTGTTCGGCCAGGTCGATGATGGCATCGATGACCGGCTGCATGCCGCGGTGGGCGAACATCAGGGCCTCGAGGAAGGTGTCTTCCGACAGTTCCTTGGCCTCGGACTCGACCATCATCAGGGCGTCCTGGGTACCGGCCACGAACAGGTCGAGGTCGGAGTCGGGCATCTGGTCGATCGTCGGGTTCAGGACCAGCTCGCCGTCGATATAGCCGACGCGGGCGCCGCCGATCGGACCCATGAAGGGCACGCCGGAGATGGTCAGGGCGGCAGAGGCCGCGACCATGCCGACCACGTCCGGATCATTTTCCAGATCGTGCTGGAGGACGGTGACGACCACCTGGGTCTCGTTCTTGAAGCCCTTGACGAACAGCGGGCGGATCGGACGGTCGATCAGGCGGGAAACCAGGGTTTCCTTTTCGGTCGGACGGCCTTCACGCTTGAAATAGCCACCGGGGATGCGGCCCGCGGCAAAGGTCTTTTCCTGATAGTTGACCGTCAGGGGGAAGAAATCGAGGCCGGGCTTGGGCGCGCGGCCATAGACGACGGTGGCCAGAACCACGGTCTCGCCATAGGTGGCCAGAACCGCGCCGTCCGCCTGACGGGCGATGCGGCCCGTTTCCAGCGTCAGCGGGCGACCGGCCCACTCAATGGTCTTGCGTTTGATATCGAACATATTTTTTCTTTCGTATCCCATGGCCGGATTGCCGATGGGGGCGGACAGTCAGGGCTTGTCTCAGTCCTTCGGGCCCAGGAACCCGGGGGCGCTGTCGCACCCGGGCGGGATGGAAGAGGACCGGCGTGGCCCTCGCGTCGTGGAGGCGTGCTGCCTCCGATCCGCCCTGCGGCGGATAAGAGAAAGGGCCCGCAGGCGGGCCCTTCCCGTCACCTGAGCCTAGCGGCGCAGGCCCAGCTTTTCGATGAGGGCGGCATAGCGGCCTTCGTCGACTGTCTTCAGGTGGTCCAGAAGGCCCCGGCGTTGCGACACCAGCTTGAGCAGGCCGCGACGGCTGTGGTTGTCCTTCTTGTGGGTCTTGAAATGCTCGGTCAGGTTGGCGATCCGTTCGGTCAGGATGGCGACCTGAACTTCGGCGGAGCCCGTATCGGCGATGCCGCGAGCGTTTTCAGTGATGACTTCGGCCTTGCGTTGAGGCGTAATCGACATCGTAGAACTCCTTATTGGAGATTGAATACGCGGTCGGGTTCAAGCCGACCGGCCCGCATCTGACAGAGGGCGACCAGGGTTCCGTCCTCGAAGGCCGAAACGGTCCGCGAGCCGGGCGAGAGCCGGGCTTTCAGGGTTTCGATCTGTCGGGGAAGCAGAAGGATCGGCCGTCCCTGCCGAAGCGAGAAGGCATTCGTCGCGGTCACGGCCAGATCCGGGATGTCGTCCAGAGCGGTCGCGACCGGAAGAAGACCTTCCGAGGCGGCGCCCCTATGCACCATTTCGCGAAGAATATCCAGCGTGACCGCATTATCGGTCGAGAACGGCCCCACCTGCTCGCGGCGGAGGGCGGTCACATGCCCCTCGGCCCCCAGCATGATCGCCAGATCGCGCGCCAACGAGCGGATATAGACGCCCTTGCCGGTGCGGACCCGGATCTCGACCCGGTCGGTGTCCGAGGCGGTGATCGTGGCCTCGTGGATGGTCACGGGCCGGGACTTCAGCTCGAACTCGGCGCCATCGCGGGCGAGGTCATAGGCGCGCTGGCCATCGACCTTGATGGCCGAAAAGCGCGGCGGCACCTGTTCGATCTCGCCGACGAAGGTGGGCAGGGCAGCCTCGACGGCCTCCCGCGAGGGGCGCACATCCGACCGGGCGACCTCGGTGCCCTCGGCATCGACGCTGTCGGTCGAGACGCCCCAGGTGACGGTGAAGCGATAGACCTTTTCGGCGTCCATCATGAAGGGGACGGTCTTGGTCGCCTCGCCCAGGGCGATGGGCAGGATGCCGGTGGCCAGGGGGTCGAGCGTACCCGCATGGCCGGCCTTCTGTGCATCGAACAGGCGGCGCACGATCGACACGGCCTCGGTCGAGCCCAGCTCCAGCGGCTTGTCGAGACAGACCCAGCCGTGCACGGGCTGGCCGCGCTTGCGGCGGGCCATCAGGCGTCCTCGTCCCCGTCACCGTCGCTCTGCAGGTCGGCCTGGACGCGGGGATCGGCCAGCAGGGCGTCCATGCGGGCAGCCACCTCAAAGCTCTCGTCGTGGCGGAAGCGCAGGTCGGGCGTGAATTTCATATCGATGCGCCGACCCAGAACGCCGCGCAGGAATTTGGCGTGGGCGTTCAGGGCCTTGACGATCTCGCTCTCGTGGCCGGCGACGGGGGCGGTGTCGATCCCGGCGCCCAGCGGTTCGACGAAACAGGTGGCGTGCTTGAGGTCGGGGGACAGCCGCACCTCGGTGACCGTCACGGACACGCCGGACAGGGCCTCATCGTGGATGTCTTCCTCGCGGAGGATGTCGACCAGGGCGTGGCGGACCAGTTCTGCGGCGCGCAGCTGGCGCTGGCTGGGGCCGTGGCCGGCCGTGTCGCCGGGTTTGCGTCGGCTCATGGCTCGTCTTTCTCGATCAGCAGCGTCTGGCAGGCGGGCCAGCGGATAAGGGGGCGCGGTTTAGTCGTCCGCGCCCGACGTGTCCAGCGGGACGGCGTGTCGGGCATCCGCCAGCACGGCGCCGGCCACCACGGTCCGCCCCGGATGGACCGTCAGACCGGCGGCCTGCAGCACCTCGGCCGTCCAGCGATTGCACATGCGCCCGATCCCGAAGGTCTCGGTCGAGGCATAGAAGCGGGTGCGCCCGTCCGGCCCCGTGGCGCTGAGGCGGGGCATCCCGCCCGGAAGGTCCAGCGAGGCCTCGATCCGGGCGGCCAGGGCCTCGAAGGCAGCCGGCGGCAGACGCAGCTCGACCTGCCGCTCGGGATTGCCGACCGGGGGCAGGCGACGCAGGGGGCTGAGCATGACGACGGAGGGGTTGTCAGGCGCAAACAGGGCCCGCACCCCGTCGGGCAGGCGGGAGGAGATCGGGCTCTGGTCGACGTAGAAGCGGGCATCGCCCCAGCCGATCCGCACGGCGTCACCGGGGCCGAGGTCGGCGACCAGATCGGCCAGCGGCCCGCCCCGCGCGATCAGGGGCGCGCGGTCCATGACCAGATCGGTGTGAAAGCCGTTGCTGTCGACCCGAACCGATACGGCGCCCGGCCCATCCAGGGGCCATTCCGGACCGGATTCAGACCAGCTGACCAGGCCCAGGATCACCCCGACCAGTCCCGCCATCAGAAAGCGGAGTGCCCCGCCCATACTCATCTCCGCACTGTCCGGACGTCAGGGAATACGGAAGGCGAGATCGGCGCAAGCCCGGGCGTCGCCCTCGGGCCGGTCGGCGAAGACCAGCAGGCGCAGGATCCGGCCCTCGGTCGCCAGCGCCAGATAACGGGCCGGAACTCCGGCACACAGGGGCCGGCCCTCGGCAGACGGCTGGCTGTCGGTGATCTCGCGCAGCTCGACCTGCTGGCCGGGCGCGAGGCCCGCCGCGGCGAAGGGCGGCTCCGACCCGGTAGCGATGCGGTGGGGGCGGGTCTGGAGCGTGCCGAGACCGGCGATCTCTAGCTGCGCCCCGTCGGCCTCGAGCAGGGGCCAGGGCGTGGCGTCCGCTGCGGCGGCGAACGGACCCCGCAGGGCGTGATCCACGGCCCGGGTCGGCAGGGTCGGGGCCGACCCGGCGGGGGATGACACGCGCGTCCAGACGTCGGCCAGTTCGGCGCGGGCGCGGGTCACCGTCTGCTCGGCGCCGCGCTCGTCGAAGGCCGACAGCAACAGCACCAGCACCAGCACCCCGGACAGGTCGAGGAGGCGTCTCATGCGGCGCTCTGGCGGGACGGGTCGGGACACATGGATTAACGCTAACAGCGATCCATGACGGTTCGAAAGCCCTATCGCGTCGAGGGCGAGGTTTCGTCAGGCTGGGGGGAGGCGCCTTCGGGCAGGGTCCATTCACCGCGATAGGTGTAGCTGAGCGTCACGCAGTGCCGATAGGTGCCGTCGGTCCAGCGCCCCACGGCATACAGGGTGATGGGATCGCCCTGCCGGATGCGGCCGGTCAGCAGCCAGACGTCATCGGCGCCGGGGCAGAGGGCCCGCACCAGACCCCGGCCGTCGCCTTCCTTGACGATGCCGTAGATGTCGTTGGCGCGCACGCCCTCGGGCAGGGCCGTCCGCGTGTCCCGGGGACCGCCGCGGCGGATCTCGGCCGAACCGCGCGCCGTGGTCGAGAACAGCCGCTGGACGCTGACGGCGCCGAAGAAGTTGCGACGGATCTCGATGGTGATGCCCTGGGTCAGGGCCTGGGTGACGCGGTCGGACGCGTCATAGGCCCAGAAGCGGGTTTCCGCCGCCGCCGGGCCGACCATGAAGGCGAGCAACAGAAGGCCTGTGGCAAGACGTTTCATGACCGGTCTCCGGTGACAGGGGGTGATCAGGCGCGATTACAGTTCGCGCTTGATCTCCTCGACGGTGAAGCACTCGATGAGGTCGCCTTCCTTGATGTCCTGGAAGCCCTGGAACTGCATGCCGCATTCCTGGCCCGAGGGCACTTCATTGACCTCATCCTTGAAGCGTTTGAGCGTGTTGAGCGTGCCCAGTTCCAGCACCACCACATCGTCGCGGATGATGCGGACGCGGGCGCCCTTGCGGACCACGCCTTCGGCCACCCGGCAACCGGCGATCTTGCCGATCTTGGAGATGTCGAACACCTGCAGGACCTTGGCATTGCCCAGCCAGGTTTCGCGCTGGATCGGGGCCAGCATGCCGGACAGCACGCCCTTCATATCGTCGAGCAGGTCGTAGATGATCGAATAGTAGCGGATCTCCACCCCTTCCCGATCGGCCAGCTCGCGCGCCTGTTTCGAGGCCCGGACGTTGAAGCCCAGGATCGGGGCTCCGGCGGTCTTGGCCAGGTTGACGTCGCTCTCGGTGATGCCGCCGGCGCCCTGGAAGACCACGCGGGCGCGGACTTCCTCGTTGCCCATGGCTTCCAGCGAACCGGAGATGGCCTCGCTGGAGCCCTGCACATCGGCCTTGATGACGATCGGCAGCTCCGAGATCTTCTTGGAGCCCAGCTTGGCCATCATGTCGGCCAGCGACACCGGATTGGCCGCGGTGGCCTTTTCACGCTGCTTGCGCTCGCGGAAGTCGGTCAGCTCGCGGGCGCGGGCCTCGGTTTCCACCACGGCGAACACTTCACCGGGAGAGGGCGGTTCGTCGAGGCCAAGGATCTCGACCGGAACCGAGGGGCCGGCCTCTTCCAGCTGGGCATTGCGTTCGTCCAGCAGGGCGCGGACCTTGCCCCAGGCCGAACCCGCCACGACGATGTCGCCGCGACGCAGGGTGCCGCGCTTGACCAGCACGGTGCCGACGGGGCCACGGCCCTTGTCCAGCTTGGACTCGATGACCACGCCCTCGGCCGAACGGTCGGGGTTGGCCCGCAGGTCCATGAACTCGGCCTGGATCAGGACGGCTTCCAGCAGGGCGTCCAGATTGGTGCGCTCCTTGGCCGAAACCTCGATCATCTGGGTGTCGCCACCCAGGTTCTCGGCAATGACCTCGTACTGCAGCAGCTCGTTGATGACCTTCTGCGGATTGGCGCCGGGCTTGTCGATCTTGTTGATGGCCACGATCAGGGGGGCTCCGGCCGCCTTGGCGTGCTGGATGGCCTCGATCGTCTGAGGCATGACGCCGTCGTCCGCCGCCACCACCAGGATGACGATGTCGGTGACATTGGCGCCGCGCGCCCGCATGGCCGAGAAGGCCGCGTGGCCGGGCGTGTCCAGGAAGGTGACGCGCTGGTCGTCCTTCAGACGCACCTGATAGGCGCCGATGTGCTGGGTGATGCCGCCGGCCTCGCCGGTGGCCACATCGGTGGTGCGCAGGGCGTCGAGCAGGCTGGTCTTGCCGTGGTCGACGTGACCCATGACGGCCACGACCGGGAAGCGCGGCGTGGTGGCGTCGGCGTCATCGGCCTCGGCCAAGAAGCCCGTTTCGACGTCGGACTCGGACACGCGCCGGACGGTCATGCCGTATTCGTCGGCCACCAGTTCAGCGGTGTCGGAATCGATCACATCGTTGATCTTCATCATCATGCCCTGACGCATCAGGAATTTGACGATGTCGACGCCGCGGACGGCCATCCGGTTGGCCAGATCGCCGACCGTGATGACGTCGGGGATGACCACTTCGCGCGGACGGTTCGGCACTTCCGACGTGCCGCCCTTGCGTTTTTCCTTCTCGCGTTCACGCGCCCGGCGGACCGAGGCGAGCGAGCGGATCCGTTCGGCGGCGTCCTCATCGCCTCCGGCCAGGGCCTGGATGGTCAGGCGACCTTCACGACGCTTGGGCTCACCGCGCGTGCGGCTGATCGCCTTGCCCGGACCGGCGTCCGAGAAACGCCGATCCCGGTCATCCTCGGGACGACCCGGACGCCCGGTGAAGCCACCGGCAGAGCGGGCGGGACGCGAGACCTCGGGAGTCGCCGGGGCGGCGGCAGGCGCTCCCCGACCG
>JAHJYN010000007.1 GCA_018826885.1 Alphaproteobacteria bacterium
CGGGATGATCTCGACCTCGCGGATCAGCTGCTCGCGCAGGTTCAGCCGCTTGATGAAGTGGTTGGTCACGCCGATGCCGTTCAGGCGCGACATGACGAATTCGCTGATGCGGTTGTTGAGGACGCCCTTGCCCTCAAGCTGGGCCTTTTTCTCGCCGTTGAAGGCGGTGGCGTCGTCCTTGAAATACTGGATCAGGGTGCCGGGCTCGGGCCCCTCGTAGAGGATCTTGGCCTTGCCTTCATAGAGCTTCTTGCGCTTGGCGTTCATGTGCATTCCGAAGGCCGGATCACCGGCGGGACGAAGGAACTCGCGGGCTGGAATTGCCGTTCGGACCGGGACAATCCGGGGCGAAACACAAAGGGCAAGGCCAGGCCGTTGAGGGGGAAGGGATGGTGGCCCTCCTTAGCGGAAGCCGGGCCGGGTGACAAACCTTGGCCGGGCGCCAATCCGGCGCTCTGCGACAACGACTTTTGTTGCGTTCGGGCGCGGGCGGGGTATAGACCGCCCTGCGCGCCAACACGGGGCCCGCGACAGGAGCATTTGACGCCCATGACCACCTTCGACGATCGGGAAAAAGGGTTCGAGTCCAAATACGCCCTCGATCAGGAGCAGGAGTTCAAGGTCATGGCCCGGCGCAACAAGCTGCTGGGTCTGTGGGCGGCTGAAAAGATGGGCCTGTCGGCCGAAAGCGCCGAGCAATATGCCGCCGCCGTGGTCCGCGCCGACTTCGAACAGCCGGGCGAGGAAGACGTGTTCCGCAAGATCGCCGGTGACTTCAAGGGCGCCGGCCTGACCGCGTCGGAAGGCGAGATCCGCAGCAAGATGGACGAGCTGTCCTCCATCGCCCGCGACCAGGTCCGCAACGACGTCTGATCGCCGCCGCATTTCCCGATTCAGACACGAGAATGGCCGCGCCCGTGAGGACGCGGCCATTTCGTTTTGGGTGACTTCATGGATCACCCGATCCGTTTCCGCGCGACGAAGGATGAGGCCGCGCGGAAACGAAGGTCGCTCGATCAGTTCGGCATGACCACGGTGTCGATGGCGTGAATGACGCCGTTCGAGGCGGCGACGTCGGCCATCACCACTTGCGAGGTGTTGCCGGCTTCGTCCGTCAGGGTGACGGTGCCGTCAACGACGCGGGCGGTCAGGGTGCCGCCTTCAACCGTCGTCAGGGTGGCCGAACCACCGCCCTGCTCGATCTGTTGGGTCAGGGCCGCAGCATCCACCCGGCCGGCCACGACGTGGTAGGTCAGGACGCTGGTCAGGGCGTCACGCTGGTCGGGCTGCAGCAGGCCGTTCAGCGTGTCTTCGGGGATCTTTTCGAAGGCGGCGTTGGTCGGAGCGAAGACGGTGAAGGGCCCGGCACCGTTCAGGGTGTCGACCAGATTGGCGGCCTGGACCGCGCTGACCAGGGTCGAGAAGTCCGGGTTGCCCTGGGCGACGGCCACGACCGTGCCGTCAGCGGCCGGGGCCATGGTGTCGGTCGCCGCCGGCTCCATGGCGTCGGTGGTGGTGGCTTCGGGCTCGCTGTTGCAGGCGGCCAGGCCGAGGATGGCGACGGCCGATACGGCCGTCATGACGCGGGTACGGGTGAATTTCATTTTCGCTTCTCCTGAGGCGAACCGCGGATTGCGGTACCGGGAGAAGTACTGCTCAGCCGCCAAAAGGATGCGTCGCGATCACGTTTTCCGGCGCGACATGTGACCGCACCTGTCTTTTTCGTGATCAGGGACGCATCCGCCCGGGGGCCTCGTCAGGCGCCGAAGACCCGGGCGAACACCGTATCCACGTGTTTGGTGTGATAGCCGATGTCGAACAGGGCCTCGAGGTCGGCCTCGGGCAGGATGACGCGGGCGTCGGCCTTGAGGAAGTCGAGGAAGCGACCCTCGCCGCGCCAGACCTTCATGGCGTTTTCCTGAACCGCGGCATAGGCGTCCTCGCGGCTGACACCGGCCTGGGTCAGGGCCAGCATGACGCGCTGGGAGTGGACCAGCCCGCCCAGCAGGTTGAGGTTCTTTTCCATATTGGCGGGATAGACGTTCAGCCGCTCGACTACCCCGGCGAGGCGGTGCAGGGCGAAGTCGAGATGGATCGTGGCGTCCGGGCCGATGCCACGCTCGACCGAGGAATGGCTGATGTCGCGCTCGTGCCAGAGGGCGACGTTTTCCATGGCCGGGGTCACGGCCGAGCGGACCAGACGGGCGAGACCGGTCAGGTTCTCGGTCAGGATCGGGTTGCGCTTGTGCGGCATGGCCGACGAGCCCTTTTGCCCCTTGTCGAAGAATTCCTCGGCCTCGAGCACTTCGGTGCGCTGCAGGTGGCGGATCTCGACGGCGAGGCGCTCGACCGAGGAGGCGACCACGCCCAGCGCGGCGAAGAAGGCCGCGTGGCGGTCGCGCGGGATGACCTGGGTCGAGACCGGCTCGACGGACAGGCCCATCTTCTCGGCGACATAGGCCTCGACCGCCGGATCGACATTGGCAAAGGTGCCGACCGCGCCCGAGATGGCGCAGGTGGCGATCTCTTCACGGGCGGTGACCAGACGGCGGCGGGCCCGCTGGAACTCGGCATGATAGCCGGCCAGCTTGAGGCCGAAGGTGACCGGCTCGGCATGGATGCCGTGGCTGCGGCCGACGCAGGGGGTGAGCTTGTGCTCCCTGGCCCGGGTCTCCAGCGCCGCCAGCACCCGGTCGACGCCCTCGATCAGCAGGTCCGAGGCGCGCGCCAGCTGCACCGAGAAACAGGTGTCCAGCACGTCGGACGAGGTCATGCCCTGGTGCAGGAAGCGGGCCTCATCGCCGACGATCTCGGCCACATGGGTCAGGAAGGCGATGACGTCGTGCTTGGTGGTGCGTTCGATCTCGTCGATGCGGTCGGCGTCGAAGGTGACGTCCTTGCCCTTGGCCCAGATGGCCTCGGCGGCGCTGGCCGGGATGGTGCCCAGTTCGGCCATCTTCGTGGCGGCATGGGCCTCGATCTCGAACCAGATCCGGTATTTGGTCTCTTGCGACCAGATGTCTGTGGCGGCGGGGCGGGAATAGCGCGTGATCATGGGCTGGCGTTTGGGTCGGCAAGGCGGGTGAGTCAAGGTTGCGGCGAATCCGGGCCGGGTCCATTCAGTCGGCCAGAGCAAGGGAGCCCGTCATGAAGCTGATCCTCGGAGACAAGGCCTATTCCACGTGGTCGCTGAGGCCGTGGCTGATCCTGAAGCGCTGCGGCGCCGAGTTCGAGGAGGTGATGATCGCCCTGAACCGTCCCGATACGGCCGATCAGATCGCCCGCCATGCGCCGGCGAGCAAGGTGCCGGCGCTGGAGGTGGAGGGGGTGACCGTCTGGGACAGCCTGGCCATCGCCCTGTGGGCCGAGGAACACTATCCCCACGCGCGGCTGTGGCCCGTCGATCCGCCCGCGCGCTGGGTGGCGCGGTCGGTGGTGTGCGAGATGCATTCGGCCTTCGGCACCCTGCGCAGCGATCTCGGTATGGGGCCGCACCATCCGATGGTGGGCGAGCCGGGCGAGGCGCATGCACCATCGGACGCTTTGTCAGCGGAGATCCGGCGCATGGTCGCGATGTGGAGAGATGCAAAGGGCCGGTTCGGCGAGGGCGGTCCCTATCTGTTCGGCGACTGGTCGATCGCCGACGCCTTCTTTACGCCGGTGGCCGCGCGGTTCCGCCATTTCCGCATTGATCTGGCGGCGCATGGCGACGACGGGACCGCTGCGGAATACTGCCGGACCCTGCTGTCCCAGGCGGACTTCCTAGCGTGGAGCGAGGCGGGTCTGAAAGAGATCGGTTAACCGTCACCAAACACCGCTTTTTAGGGGAACAGTGGCAGGGTCAGGCACGTTCGAAGAACAACGCACCCTCAAGCCCCGAGCCCCCGATGTCCTCGCCTGTCGTCCCCGGACCCGCCACCGCCGCCCAGCCTGGCTGGGTCAGCGTGGTGGTGAGCATTGTGGTGGCCTGCAGCCTGTGTGCGCTACTGCTCAGCAGCCTGATCTGACGGGGCGGTTTCCGGAGCCTGACCTTCAGGGGCAGGTGGCGGCGGCGGCGGCGGCACGTAATCCAGATAGATGGAAATCGCCGATTGGCCCGTGGCCAGGGCCTTGAGCGTGTTCAGCGGTCGGCCCTGCAGACGCTGGTAGATCCAGTAGGCCGCCATGACCTTTTCCACATAGTCGCGCGCCTGGGGCACATCGATGGTCTCGATCAGCAGCAGGGGATCAGGATCGGGCCCCAGCTTGCGCAGTGCCCCCAGCATCGGTCCCGGACCGGCGTTGTAGGAGGCGACCGTCCGCAGGACATCGCCGTTGAACGCCGACAGGCCCAGCATCTTGATCACATAGGCCTGGCCCAGACGCATGTTCACGCCGGGCTGATAGAGGCGTTCGGGATCCGAGACGAAACCGCGGTCGCCGCTGAGCTCGGCGGCCGTGGTCGGCATGACCTGCATCAGGCCGTAGGCGCCGGCGCCGGAGCGGACACGCGGATTGAAGTCGGTCTCCTTGCGCGCGATGGCGTAGACCAGCGACTGCTCGATGACGAAGCCGCCCTCGGGCTCGAGCAGCGGCATGGGATAGCGGGCCGCGTCGATCATTTCGGCGTCACGGGCGCGCGGCGTCAGCTGGCGCGAAAAGGCCCGCCCCAGCGCAGACCACAGCTTGCGGTCCTCCTCGGTGGTGGCGGCGCGAAGACCGATGCGGAACTGTTCGCGGGCATCGTCCAGCCGGCCGACCTCGATCCAGGCGACCACGCGACGCGCGTAGGGATCGCGCTCGATGAAGGCGATCAGGCTGTGGTCGTCGATGCGGATGTCGGGGGTAAAGGCGATGGCGCGCAGCCCTTCGTCCCCGGTCGCTGAATAGGCCTGGGGGCCCCAGTTGATCAGGGTCGGCTCGATATCGAGCTGATAGAGGGCGATCTGGCCGTAGAAGGTGGCGGGCCATGAGGCCGACAGGCGCAGCAGGGTCTCGATCTGCTCCAGCTGGCCGGACTGGGCGGCGGAGCGTGCGGCCCAGAAGGCGGCCCCGGCCCGCACCCAGGCATCTTCGGTCGGGTCCCAGGCGACGCGCTCGAAGGCGGTGAAGGCGGCGGGGAAGTCCCCCATACGCCAGGACGCCAGACCCACCACCCACCAGTCGCCGATGTCCATGCCGGTCGCCCGGGCATTGACGAGATCGTCGGCATTGAGCGCGATGCGGGCGGCCTTGGCGCCCTCTGCCTCGGTCAGGCTCTCCCAGGTGCGGCCGTCGACCCG
This sequence comes from Alphaproteobacteria bacterium, assembly GCA_018826885.1. Classification (GTDB taxonomy): domain Bacteria; phylum Pseudomonadota; class Alphaproteobacteria; order Caulobacterales; family Caulobacteraceae; genus Brevundimonas. The sequence goes on from JAHJYN010000007.1 coordinate 5,262, forward strand.
GCGCGGGCGACGCGGCTCGGGCGCGCCGTCCGGACGACGCCGGAGGGCGAGGGCATAGACGCGCGGGGCCTCGGGCAGGTCGGCATACGCTTCCAGCCAGGCGCTGAGCTCCTCGAAGCTGGAGACATAGTCGGGGTGGAACAGGCGTTCGAACTCGACCTGGCCCAGCAGGACGCGGTCGTCAGCCTGACGGGCCGAGGCGCGGGCGGTCTCGAGATCGCCGCGCCGCAGGGCGTCATAGGCATTGGTGTAGCTGAGCCGGTCGGAATTGCTGAGTACGCGGGGCTGGGCCATCGCATGACCGGGCAGGGCAGCGGCCAGCGCCAGCAGCAGGCCTGCCAGAAGCGTGCGCCATGGCCGTGTGACTGTGCCCGTGATCATACCGCCCCTTTGAATCGCGCTCACTCCCCGTGTCCCGTATCCGGTCAGGTGCCTGCCGGACATCGACGAAGGGGCAAGGGCGATGCCAGCCCGGAATGCCCCCAGGACGGGGGCGATAGCTGTCGCCTCAATGGGGCGTTTTTGAGTCAGGCGGGTCCAGACGGGCCGCGACGGCCAGCAGGTCGGCCCAGACCATGGCCTTGGCCTGGGGCTGGCGCAGCAGGAAGGCCGGGTGCAGCGTCGGCATGACGGGGGCCGAAATTCCGCCCTCGGGCAGGTGCCATTCGCCCCAATTACCGCGCAGGCGGGTGATGCCCTCATTGCTGTGCAGGATGGCGCGGGCGGCGGCGGCGCCGACGGTCAGCACCAGTTTCGGCTTCACCAGTTCAAGGGCGCGCGCAACGAACGGGGCACATATGGCCTGTTCCTCGGGCGAGGGGGTGCGGTTGCCCGGCGGACGCCAGAAGACGGTGTTGGTGATGATCACCCGGCCCTCAAGCTGCGCGGCCTTGAGCATGCGGTCCAGCAGCCGGCCGGCCTTGCCGACGAAGGGCAGGCCCTGGGCATCTTCCTCGGCGCCGGGGCCTTCGCCCACGATCATCACGGGCGCGGTGGCCTCGCCCCGCCAGACCACAGCCTGCCGCGCGCCCATGCCGCTGAGGGGGCAGGCCTCGAACCCGCGAATCGCCTCGGTCAGGGACCCCAGCGAATCCGCCGCCTTAGCCGCGGTGCGGGCGAGGGCCACCGCCTCGGCGACGGTATCGGTCGAGATCCGGGCTGCCGCGACGGGAGGATGGAGCGGGGTGACGTTTGCCGCCGGCGTCGCGGCGGGCGCGCGGGTCGCCTTGGCGGGCGGAGGCGGGGCGGTTTCGCGCGTCCGATCCACCGGCGCGTCGCCGAAACAGTCCTCGACCCCCGCATCGTGCCAGAAGGCCAGAAGCGCGGTCAGGGCATCCGAAGCGGCGGGTGAAGCGTTCATGCAGGCCGGGTCACAGGGTTGATGATTGGGGGTGTAAGCCTTGACCACCCCCACGTCACCTTCTGATAAGGGATCAACCGCGAACCGAACCGGGTTCGGACAGACATTTCTAGGGGAGCCGACCACATGGCCAAGGATGCCACCGAAGGCGGAGCAAAGAACGCCTGGCAGGAAGCCGTTATCGACCGACTGCCCGCGGTGGAGGCCCTGACCGGGGCTGAGCGCGAGGCCATGGAATGTGACGTCGTCATCGTCGGGGCCGGCCCGGCCGGCCTGGCCGCCGCCATCCGCCTGAAGCAGAAGGCGGCGTCCGAGGGGCACGAGGTCTCGGTCGCCGTGCTGGAGAAGGGCTCGGAAGTCGGGGCGCATATCCTGTCGGGCGCCGTCATCGATCCGGCCGGGCTGAGCGAACTGTTCCCCGACTGGAAGGAAAAAGGCGCACCGCTGGACACGCCGGTGACCAAAGACAGGTTCCTGGTGCTGGGCCCGCAGGGGCAGCTCGACATCACCCTGCTGCCGCAGCCCGCCTATATGAAGAACCACGGCTGCTATGTCGGTTCGCTGGCCAATCTGACCCGCTGGCTGGGCGAACAGGCCGAGGCGCTGGGCGTCGAGGTCTATCCCGGCATGGCCGCCAGCCATGTCGTCTGGGACGAGCCGTCCGGCCGCGTCGCGGGCGTGGTCGCCGGCGTTTTCGGACTGGACCGCGAGGGCAAGCCGACCGACGACTTCGAACCCGGCATTGAGGTGCGCGGCAAATATGTCTTCATCGGTGAAGGCGTCCGCGGCTCGCTGGCCAAGACCATCATGGCTCGCCACAACCTGTGCGACACCGCCGAGCCGCAGAAATACGGCATCGGCATCAAGGAGCTGTGGCAGGTGCCGGCCGACAAGCACCAGCCGGGACTGGTGCAGCACACCCTGGGCTGGCC
>JAHJYN010000054.1 GCA_018826885.1 Alphaproteobacteria bacterium
CTGCCCGCGCGTTTCCGCGATGTGGAAATGGACAGGTGGCGGAGTGGTCGATCGCGCACGCTTGGAAAGCGTGTGTACGTGAAAGCGTACCGAGGGTTCGAATCCCTCTCTGTCCGCCACGCACTTCCTGGATAACTGCCGGGTCCCTGTATCCCGGGAAATACCCCCGACATTCCCGCGCCTTCGCCAACCCCGGAGACGGACAGCCCGTCTTTGATCGCGGGATCTTGCCTGCAATACCCCGCTGGACGGGTCGTTTTCGCCTCGCGCGACGCGGGCGCGCCACCTGCTCGCACAGGTCATGAAATGCGCATAAGGTGCATTTCCCGAAACGGCGCTGGATCCTCGAACGGGCAGCACGCTTTCGGACGCCCTAGAAGCCGAAGGTCAACGCTGCGACAATCCCGCTGTCACGCGGACTGTCGCCGATCGGCACATAGTAGCCTACGGACAGATCAAGGTACCGGCCCGGCGCACGAAGATCGCCCCCGCCCAACCAGTGCCGCCAGGCCACGCGCGGGCCGGCCGCCACAGCCACATCGGGGCTGCGCAGGCTGTCGTAATCCGCCTGAACCCCAGCGCCAACGGTAATCAAATCCCGGCGCGACGGTGTTGCCACCCAGGTCCAGCCGATCGAGCCCTCGGCCAAGGCATAGGTCTGCTCGTCTTCCAGCAAGCGGGCCACGTCGACGTAAACATGAGCCGCTGGCCAGGAGTCCCGATCATAGCGCAGGTCCCCGCCGACATCGCCGGACCAGGCGGCCCGTAGCATGGTGTCGTCCCGGGCTGCGTCACCAATCGCCATCAGGCGGCTGGCCTCGACCACCAGATTGGTTTCTGTGAAGGGCTTCCATCGCACCCCGACCCAGCCCTGGGTGCTATCCTCCCCGACAGGCCCCGTGTCTGCATCCAGTGTCTGATAGGCTCGTCCAAAGACCTGCACCGGTCGCCCATTATTGTCGCCCCCGACCCGCGCCCAGACTTCACCGCCGACCTGGGTCACGTCCCCGCCGCTTGTGCTCAGCAGGGTATCGGCACCGGCGCCGGGACCGGTCGAGAGGGTGACCGTTCCCCCAACCCGGTGCTCAAGTGTTTGAAGCTCGCGGCCGATCTCGTGCCGTCGCTGCGGCGTGAGCTGCTCCGCCGGCAGGGTTCTGGCTCCTTGCTCAAGCCAGCCTATGGCCTGCACGTCACGACCTGCGCGCCGGGCGGCATAAGCCGCGTCAAGCGCCTGATTGCCAGAAAGGGCCTCTCGCTGATCGGCCTCGGCAAAGCCCCTGATCGCGAGGCGGTCTTCACCGACCGATACAGCAGCATAGGCGAAGTCGAGCGGCGCACCACCGGGCAGGATGCCGGACTGATAGGCCGCAACCAGGGCTTCCCGCGCTTTCCGGTCCTGGCCCGCCTCGACCAGAACCTGGACCTGCGAACGTGCCAGATACGCGCGGCTTTCCGCCGTGGGCGCCAGCGCCGACGCCATGCCATAGGCCTCTGCGGCCTGGTCGAGATCGCCGGTCGATCTCGCCGCCTCCGCCCGGCGGCCCTGCACACGGTGATCCCACGTATCCCGCACGGGCTGGAGCAAGGCCAACGCCTCGGCGGGCTCACGCAAGGCCAGCAGCGCATCAACCAGCAGCAGTCGCCATTCCAGATTGTCCGGGACTGCCGCGACGGCCCGGCGCGCGGCTACCGCTGCAGTCGCAGGGTCGCCCGCCTCAAATGCAGCATAGGCCGCTGTGGCATCCTCATAGGCGGCAGGGTCTGCGGCTGCACCGGACGGCGGCGTCTGGGCCCACACCGAACCGGTGACGAGACCGGACGCGCCGACGGTCGCAAGCGCGACGGAGGCTAGAAGAAGGGATTTGCGCACGGCGGATACCTCATCATCAGGTCTGTTCGAAACGGGGATCAGTGGTCGGCGCACGAAGCGCCTCGGCAAGTTTTTCGGTCAGCCAGCCTGCACTGCGCTGGTCCTTGAGTGCGGTGTCAATCTCGGCCGTTGTGACCATATTCATCCGGATGAGGGTTTCGCCGAGCGAGCACCCTTCTGCGCGCGATGTCGCGAGCGCATTTTGAAGGTCCGCATGCGAGATCCGGCCCGTCCGGACGAGGATGTCACCCAGTCGCGCATAGCCTGCCCGCACGGAGCGCCAGAGCATGGCCTCGCGCGAGGCATCCAGAGTTCCGGCCTGGCGCATCTGCGCAAGCTGGGCGCGCACCTCCGTGAACGGATCCGGTTCCCACGCGAAGCGGATGGCAAAGGCGATGTCGCTGATCGGCGCAAACATGAACCGCACGCTGCGCACACCGGGGCGGCCGAGGCGCCGCTCCAGCTCGGCACGGATCGCGGGCGGAAGGGGTTCGGCCAGCGCGACATCAAGGCTGGAGCCGTTCATGCGCAGGGGCACAGCGCCATAGCGGGCGGCCTCTTCTGCAGTCAGCATGTTGAGGATATCACGGTCGATCTGGAAGGGATCGAAGATCGTCGCATAGGTCTCGCCCCGTTCCGCAAACGCCTCGGCGAGGTGGTCGTCATCGACAGACGCCAGGTCCAGCAGCAACAGGCCAAGCGGGCGGTAGTCTGCCTTTTGTGCCTCCAGGGCGGCGGCCAGTTCGGATTCACTGACGTGATTCCAGAAACGCAGGGTTTCGCCCAGCCGTCCGCCACCCTGCTGCAGTTCGGACAGCGAGGGATAGGCGTGCTGGGTCTTGTCCCAGGCGATGGGCCGCCCGGTGATCAGGTGGCCCAGATACTGGCGCGTCGCCCGCCAGAAGGCCCCGAACGAGATCAGGTTCGAGGTGACGATCCGCACGGGGGTCAGGGGTACATGCTTCAGGCCGTGGTTGATGCCCGTGAACCACGCCCTGTGCAGGATACGGTTGATCAGGAAGATCAGGTTGAACCCGACCACCATCCAGACCCAGCGCTTCTCGATAACGGGGGGCAGGTCCATGAACGAGGGCCAGACCCATTCCAGCAACAGGACGCCCAGGACCTGCAGGACGATCAGATAGCCAAAAAGGCCCACGGGGGCCGTGAACAGGGCCTTGCGATCGCGGAACAGATAGTACCGATTCACCAGACCACCGAACCAGCCCAGTTGCACCCAACCCATGATCGATATGCCCAGCATCCAGCGGGCCTTCTGACGGACGCTGGTCGTCATGCTGTCAGGGAAGAATTCCTTGGTCGCGACCAGCTCGCGTCGCATGACATCGACTGTGCCCTCGCGGAACCACGCCTTGCGCTGGCGCGGCACACGCGCGTGGTAGCGCACGAACATTGAGGGATAGCCGAGCGCATTCAGCCGATGGGCCACATCATAGTCTTCGGTCAGACTGTCGGTGTTGAATGGCTGCCCGTTCTTCTCTTTGACAAGCGCCATCATCGCCAGCCGGTGAAACCCGGTCGCCACTCCTGCCGAGGGCGTCATTCCGGCGAGGGCCGAGCGGACGGGCAGGTCCTTGGTATGAAACTCGGCGAACTCGTCCATGTAATGGCAGGCGACCAGCTTGTTCCACTTCCGGTCCATCGACAGGACAGGCATCTGGATCATGGCCGCCTCGTCAACGAACCAGTTCACGGTTTTCAGCCCGTAGGGATGCACGACGTCTTCAGCGTCATGCATGAGGAAGGCGTCGAAGGTCTGGCCCGTGCGCTCTTCGTGCAAAAGGATGTTCTGGACGATCCAGTTCAGACAGTCGGCCTTCGATGTCGGGCCATCGTGCGGGACCTCGGCGCGGTGCACATTGGGGAAACGCTGACGCACCTTCTCGACCTCGCGGCGCGTGTCCGGATCGTTCGCATACACTCCGACGAAGATGTCGTAGCGGGAATAGTCGAATGTATTGTTGGTGTTCGCCACCATGCTGGCGATTACATCGGACTCCTGCCACGCCGGTACCATGATCGCGATCCGCTTTTCGGGCTCCTCGTCCAGCCATTTCTGCCTTGGGGGACTGGACCAGACGGCGCCCAGTCTCGCGAGGCGTCCAACCCAGTAGGCAATGTCGATCAGCAGGTCGTCGATCGAGCTGATCAGGATCAACACCGCTGAAACCATCACGGCCCAGCGCAGGACGTCCCAGTAGGCCAGGGCGAAGGCGGTCATTTCCGAGCCGTTCGGGATCTGGGCTGCGACCATTGCAAACCAGGATCCCAGCATCAGGACCGCCGACGGGGTCATGGTCAGACTGCCGCCTGAATGCGGGCCCCATCGGCGACCATGTCAGGGTGCCAGTCGGCAATGACATCGACGATCCTGTGAGCCGCAAAGCCGTCACCGAACGGGCTGACGCCGCGCACCATCTGCATGCGCAAGTCTTCATTGGTCAGGAGAATGGACGCCGTTTCGACGATGGTGGCCGTGTCGACGCCCACCATCGCGGCAACACCAGCCTCGACCGCTTCTGCACGTTCTGTCGTGTTTCGCAGGACCAGCAGCGGCAGACCCAGGACCGGGGCTTCCTCCTGAATTCCGCCCGAGTCCGAAAGGGCCAAAGTCGCACTCTTGAGAAGGGCGAGAAAGCGCAGGTAGTCCAGAGGCTCGCTGATGCGGATGCGCGGCTGGCCGGCCAAGGCACCCTCGACCCGGTGTCGCAGGGCGGGATTGGCATGCGCGACGAAAACTATCTCGATATCCGACACGCGGTCCCGAAGCGCGATCAGCGCCGCCAGGATCTGTTCCAGTTCGGGACCCCAGTTTTCGCGACGGTGGACCGTTACAACAACCCGCCGAAGCCCCGGGAGCCGTGGCTCAGGGTGGTTACGCGCGCCAGACAGGCGGATTGCATCCACACCGGTGTTGCCGGTCATATGAATTTTGTCTTTGGCCACACCCTGCTCAAGCAGGACACGTGCCGCAGCCTCGGTCGGCGCAAAATGCAGCGCCGCCAACTGACCAACCACGCACCGCCATCCTTCTTCAGGGAACGGACTATCCAGGTTGAAGGTGCGCAGACCCGCCTCAACGTGGCCGATAGGAATACGTCGCGCGAAGGCAGCCATGGCGCCGGCGGCCGTCGTCGATGTGTCCCCCTGGACAAGAACCAGGTCAGGGGAGAGCTCTCCGAGGACCGAATCAAGGCGATCCATTACCTGAGCAAAACGTCCGCCAAGGGTCCGTTCGGATGACGGCGGCTCAAGCCGGATGTCCGGGACGATCCCGAAGGTGTCCAGCGCCTGCGCATTCAACGCGCCCTGCTGCTCGGTTGATATCCAGACGGGCCTTATATTGCTGCGTGCGACCAGCGCCGCGTACACGGGCACCAGCTTCACGACCTCCGGACGTGTGCCTGCCAAAATGGCGATATTCATAACCCAGCCCCAACCCTGATCGAGCCAACCTCGACGGTTGTTGGGTAGGGGGCCCCGGACCAACGGTTCCTGAAGCTTCCGTTGTCCATCGTTCATACTTACGCAACGCCACCGAACTACCGGCGTCATAGGTACGGCTTGTGACCAGAAATGGACGGGATGAGGCTGTCAGTTCGATGCTGACCCACCCCGCCGAAAACATCGACCTGTGAACACTGTGTACCCGTCGGCTCAGGACCCTTCCCGCGCTTCGGCGCCCACAGATCGACAGCAGATTTCGAGCTGGCCAAGGTTCGAATGTCTGCCTAGCGGCAATGAACCAGAGTCAACTACTGGCGCGAAGCGGCAGTCCCCTGCCCGCTCTGGTGACGAAATGCGCATCAGGGGCTTGCCGGAAAGCAGACCATCCGGACGTCCGCTATGGGTGGGAAGCGGACAGGACCAATCAGCGGGTTCAATGGCCTTCGTAGCTGACCCGCACCACGTTTGATGAGAGTCCGGGCACAGCGACCGTCTTCTCGACGAGGCGGGCGCATTCTCCGGATTCTGCAGCGAGCTGACTGGGCCAGCCTTGGGCAAGGTTTTCGGCTTCAGACTCGTAGAACCGATCGTCAAGGGAGCTTGGCATGGTTGCGAACGGCAACCCGCCCTCCGGGCCCGGAGGATTAAGCGTGCGCAGCTCCGTGTAGGAGGGGTGGTCGCAGATCGAAATGTACAGCGTAAATTTTTCGTAGTTGTTGCTGAGTCCAGCGAGGTCGCTGTCTACGTAAAAAATGGTTTCGCTGCCTCTCAACTGCGCGGTGACGCTCAAGAGTTCGATCCTCGAGCAGCCCGAGGCCGAAATGAGCGCGATCGCAAATATGCTCACCCAGCGCATCGGATCATCTCCAGTATGTTTTGACTATGGCGTGGTTCGCAGGCCTCCTGTCGTCATCCTATTCGATCATTATGCCGTGGGAGTCCGCAATGGGTCGAAAGCCGACCGTCACCTGAGGGTGGAAAGCGGACGCTCGTCAGAGACTGTTCAGCGGATTTTGGTTCGCTAGACTGACTGGATGAAGTTCGGGGAACTCAAGTCCATCGGCCACAACATCGCTGACTCCCTCGGGAGCGGGATATGCCTTCTCGTCGGCTACTATGAGATCAACATCTTCGCCGAGGCAGCGGGTGCGCCAGCCGGATATATCGAGGTGGACTTCCTCAGGGGGACGAGTTCCGGCAGCCCCACGTCTCCAACCCTGAACAAGGCAATCAAAGCCTACCGAGATGCTCTGGATCGGCTTTGTGCAAGCCACAGCACAGATGCGTCAGCATTTGCGACGCTCACAGCCCGCTTCGCGGTCGACAGGAGATACGGAGGGCATTTCACTGTCACCGTCGAAGATCAATCGGGCCGCCGCTCGGTCGATGAGTATCTAGGCACACCGGGTCGTAGAATAGAGGTCCGCTAGGGGCCGCGAGCGGACTGTCTCTGTTGGATGGTGAGCGGGCGTTAGACGCCAAGCCACTCCAGCCCGTGGGGAAGAGCCTCAGCGGCATAATCGACTTGCAGGACCCGCCTGCTAGAAGGTTCGGTAGCGGCCTCTGAGGCATGCAGAATGGGGGTGGCGTAGAGCCACACGTCCCCCGCTTTGGCGAGGCAGGTCGCCGTGCCGCACTGCCTTACGACGTGATCGACATCCTCGACGGCGATCCGACCGACGGTGTGCGATCCGGGGGCGATCAACAAGGGGGCGTTGCCGCTGGGCACGTCATCCAGATGCGCGCGGAGGGTCACCATTCGCGACAACAGTTCAAATGGCGGCGCGACGTGCACCAGACCGCTCTTCACCGTCCACGGCCCAAACCCAGCAGCCTCGCGTCTTTCCTTTACGCAGATCGTCCGATCCTGATGCCAGGCAAGCGACCAGTTGGTTTCCGCTGACTTGTTGAACAGGATCGCCCTGACTGGCTTCGCGCCTTGACCCAGTACGCTCGCCGCGACGGCCCCGATACACCCGTCGCTCCCCAGTAGCGGTGAAAGGGCCTTCAACCCGTGAATGCGAACTCCGGCTTCGTCAGTGCGAAGCGTCGAAAGCGCGTCTTCGAGCAGTGCCATGCATGGCTTCAGCGAGCCTTTGAAACGCTGCGCCCCATAGGTGGCGAAGTCCGGAGAAGCCATCAGCATGGAGACCGGTTACGCCCTAATCTGGCGGCGGCACAAGGTCCGCAATGGGTCGAGAGCGGACAGTCGGCTGAGGGTGGGAAGCGGACGTCGCGTCGCCGGTGCGGTCACGTGCCATCCCCGAAATACGCCCAGGGTTCGTTCAGCGAAAACCGACTGACGGTTGGCCGACCGGCAGCACCCGGCTCGGGTCTGCGGGGGGGGGGGATGGTCGATAGCGATCCGCCGCCCTTGACCCCGACGGTTGGTCGAACAAAGATATGTAACCTGACAACGGGATCGGCCCATGATCCGGATCGTGTACGCTGGCATGGTTTTGGCGGCCCTGACGGTGTTGGTCGGCTGCAGCGAGCCGACGCCGCACGCTTCGGACCGTGACCTGGCCGGACTCCTGCTCGAAGTGGATCCCGACCCTGATCCGGAGGTCGTCGCCTGGGCGGGCTGCCTGGACACGGTCAAGGATTGTGTGGAGGGCGGCGGAAAGGTGCGCGCCTGCACCACGGCCGACGCGTGCGGGCCCGCTTGCGTCGCGGCGCTGGACCGCGCCCTCGTCGGCGCCGACGGCGTCGAAGCGGAGCTGGACGCGTTTGAGTCCGTCTTCGTCACCCCCGGCGCCGTCTGCCGGGCGTCGGAGGCCGATCGCCGATGAAACGCCTGAAGGCAACCGCACTGGCCGTACTGCTGCTCGCCCTGGCGGCCTGGGACACCCGTGTCGTCACGGGGGACATCTGGCGTTCGACCTATTTCAACGAACGGAGCAAGTCGGTTCCGGAGCATTCGACCTTGGCCGATCTCGCCCTGGCCGAGCTCGGCGTCGTCGATCTGTTCGGTGTCCAGGGTTCGGCTGACGTCACCGTCGTCGACCTCAATGCGTCCTACTTCCGCGAGGACGAGCTCGGATCCATGGATCGCGAGGGCGACGACCGGCGCACCCGGGTGGAGGAACGCTTGATCCCGCAGCCGGCGCGTTTCGCCGGGCTTCCCGACTACAGCTACGGCCCGGCCGACTGGCTGAACAAGAACCTGACCTGTCCGATCGGCGGGCCGCCCGGCTACACCCGATATTGCCATGACTTCATTGGGTGGCTCGGCAGTCTGAACTCGGTGCATTTCGGCAGCCAGGCGACGCGGATGTATGGCCGGTATCACACCCTTGCGCTCGACTTCGCGGAACGCGCCCGGGTGATGCGGGCGCGGATGACCGCCGAGGAGCGGCTGGCCCATGCCGACGCCCTGGAGGAGGCCGAGCACCAGGCGCTCATCTATGAGGGCTATGCGCAGCATTTCCTGCAGGACCGATGGGCGATCGGCCACATGTGGGAACGCTGGGACGGTCCCGACCGCACCCAGATCGACGACCGAACGATGCCGATGAGCCTGGCGATCGGCGCCGTGGCGGGTTTCATCCATGGTTCCGAGTCCTCAACCGGGTCCGCCGACGCCATGTCTTCGCCCCTGCCGGGACAGGATGCGGCGCGGCCCATGGAGTTCCGCCATGCGTCCAGGCCGGATCTGCCCCCCGTACCCGCGGTCGGCGACGAACGCCTGGCCGACATGCGGCGCGGCGCCTTCGGCAAGGGCTATGGCGGGCCGGACCAGCCGCTGGACGTCAGAGGTCAGCGGCGCGAGATGCTGGCCTGCTCCAAGGCGGGGTGGGCGGAGGTGATCCGGGCCCTCGGACCCGGCGACCGCGGCGGGTTCGGCGCCGTCGGGGCCCGGCTCGCGCCCGACGCCCCGGAGTTTCGGGTGCTGGACGACGAGACCTGCTGGGACATGTGGGCGACCAACCGGTCCATGTACGAAGGGCTGGTCGTCACTCCTGCGGGGGACTGGAAGGGCAAAACGGGGCTGTCCTTGCTGGCGGAGCTCCGCGTGAGGCCCGACCTGACGGGGCGGGGGATCGGAGTGTCGCTGGAGGTCGCCCTCTTCAAGGGGTCGGACCTGACCGCGCTCGGCTGGCGGATGTGGCGGCGGCAGTTGCTGGACCCGGACGGCACGGACCTGGCCCGGGGCGGGATCGGCGTGATGTGGAACGCGCAGACCGGCGACAAGGCCGGCCTGCCGATCTATGCCGAGCCCCTCGATCCGGCCGCACTGCCGGACCGAACGATCGGCGGCGTCGATCGCCAGACCCTCTACGGCGCCTTTTCCCGCGCGCATTCGGACCACTGGGGCGGCCCCGCGGCGCGGGAGATGCTGGATCGGCTGCGCCGGTCCCAACGCGACCGGATGTGGGAACATTGGCAACAGACCTGTCAGTTCGTCGCCGACATGGCCTGGCAGGGCACCCATCCTTCCTATTCCGGCCGCATGGCGCGCCGGCGGATGGCCGACGGAAAGCCGGTCCGCTCCCTCGCCCACATCCGCATTGGTCCCCGCGAGGCGGAGAGCGACGATCCCGCCGATCCCTTCTACATCGACCAAGGCTACGTCAGCCGGACGGAAGCGCGCGACAGGGCCCCCACCTTCGGCTCGAAGGCGGCTGCCAACTGGTGCGCCCGCGTACCGGTCGTGCGCCTGTCGCGGGATCCGGACCTGCGCGACGCCAACATCGTCCAGGTCCTGCCCGCCGACGCCCGGCGGATCGAACTGTTCGGCGAGAATTTCGGGCTCGAAGAGGGCCGCGTCCTCTTCTTCGAGGAGGGCCGGCGAAAGCGCGGCCGGGGCCGCATCGTCGATTGGAGCGACGGGCGCATCCAGGTGAATTTCCGCCCGGGCGAACTGCGCGCCGGCCACGACCATCTGATCGAGATCAGGACAGAAGACGGGCGCCGCAGCGTGGGTCTGTTCGTTGTCAGGGTTCGTCCCGCGGAAGAAGAGCTCCCCGAGCCCACTCCGGTCGCGGCCTCGTGCGATGCGCCTCCACCGCAAGCCGCGCCCTTTGACCTCGCGTCGGCCGTGACCCGCCGCATCGGCGGCGATGTCTTCAACGCCGAGCCCGCAGCCCTCGCCGGGGCCCTGCGGGCCGCCAGCGCCGACCTCGCCGCCGCCCGGGCAGCTCCGGCCGCCTTCCTCGTGTCCGAGAGGCAATGCCTGCTCAGCCGTCGGCCGGGCGGCGTCCTTGCCATCGACCGGGTCACCCGCGAGGGGCGCCGGGCTGCGACCCGGGAGGCGGAGGCCTATTTCGAGGCCCAACGCGCGCAGGGAAGGTCGGGGGGCTCGTGGGTCAAACACTGCGCGGCGAGCACAGGTGGCCCGATCCGCTACGGATTCACCCCGACAGGCACCCCCTTCCCCGAGGCCGAGGACTTCTGGCTGGAGTACGTCGAAGAAATCGACGGCGTCCTCCAGCACGGCGAATTCGCCGAGACCTTCATCGCCGCCTGGGCCCTGGCCCTGGAGCGGCGTGGACCGTCCCTCGCGCCCGACCCGGCGTTGACGAGCGGTGGTATGGATCTGCGCATCCGCGATCCCGAAGTCCTGTTGCAGCGCTATTTCCGTCCGCTGACAGACGGAACGAGCGAGCTTGACCGTAAACGCCGACAGCTCGAGGCCCTGCGAGACGCGGACCTCTGGGCCGACGCTGCGATGTCACTCTACGCCGCCACCTCCCGCGGCATCGTGTCTCGCCGGGCGTACGAGACCTGGCTGACCACGGAACTACGCAACCAGGCCCGGGATCCGATCGACGCCCTGTGCCGGGTCGAGGCCGGGCTGTCCCGCCCGCCGCCGGAATTCGTCATGGCCCCGCCGGGCTTTGCTGACAGCTACTGGACGGACAATGGCCGACGGTATGCGCGCAAGGGCTGGCCCCAACCCTCTGCCCTGCCGGCGCAGACGGCGGACGGCCGGGCGGGTTCAGCGCCAGAGCCCCCTGCCCCCTTCACACCCGCGCCCCTTGCCCCGCCCGCACTCCCCGCGCTTCCGGCGCCCCCCCGGACCATCCCCCTGCGACGCCACCGCGCGGGACGGGGAAAGCCGAGACGATAGGCATCGTCAGGGCCCGCACCCGCGCCCGTGCGGACGGCATTGTCACCCGGTGTGGTCATGGCAGGGTTCCCTGCGCCAGCATGTCAGCCGGACAGGAGTTCAATGGAACTCGTCAACACCCAGCCTGATGTGCAGGAGCCTTCATAGGGCCTTTGCGATGGAACCGGATGCCCGACACCGCAGTCTGCGGGGCCATCTCCATGCCGGTCTGGGTCAAAGACAATACCGGTCCATTCACCAGAGAGCGTCGCATCACATAGCCAGAACTGATGATAAGGACCAAGTTGCTGAATGATCTCGCCCGTCCGGGAAGGCGCACCCCGGACTGCCAGTCCTGAACGATCAAGCCCTTCGAGGCGAGGCCGCCCGGTTGACGAGCAGGCATCCAGGTCGGCCATACCCCCAACCAGGACCGGTGTTGGTGCCTCCGGCGTCGCGCACCCCGAAATGCTCCAGGCGATCACGCCCAGAGCCGTTGAAATCCTGACCCACAGTCGCATTCTCACCCCATTCCCCCCACACTTCACACGGTTGAACCGTGCAGCATCCACGAGGCCGCAGCCCCACAACAAGGGCCACGACGTAGAGTATGAATTTGACCCCGAACCGGGTCTTACGCAACACGCCGAACGGCCGCCGCCTCGGGTGAAGCGACGGCGATCCGGTCCTGCTGTGATGGTCAGGGAGTCTCGGTGATGATCAGCCTGGCCGGGGCCGTGCCGTCGGAACCGAACGTGCCCACCCAGACGTCATAGGTGCCGCTCTGGGGCCGACTGAACCGGACCTCCGCATCGCCGTCGCCATAGCTGTCGTCGTCGCAATACCACTGGCCGTCAGGACCGTTGATGATCAGCGTGGTGTCCGCGCCGGAGCTGGTGCGAAACACCAGCGGGAAAGAGCCTGCCGAATAGGTCACCTCGAAATCCGGGGCCACGGCGATGTAGCCGGTGCACGAACCCGGCAGATTGCCCCCGTTGAGGCTCCCGCCCGCCTGGACGTTGACGGTGTAGGGATCGGGCGTGAACCCCGCATTCAGACGGATCTCGCCATAGTTGGCGGTGAGGCTTGCGTCCTGGGCCGCGGCAGAGCCGGCGAGGCAAGCGAGGGTGAGGGCGGTCGCTGTGGCGATCAGTTTCATGGTGGCAATCTTTCCTGTTGCGGCGCCGCGCGCCCTGGAGTTCTGTCTGCCGCCCATCGCGCTTGTGGCCGGCCTGTTCTGACGGTTCCCAGCTTGACCATTCGCTTGCCGCCCTGACAGCACCATGGATATGGTGGTGGCGGCCACTCGACATCGCGGCGACGCTGGCGGCAGGCAAGGGGTCTGACCACGGTCGCGGCTCACCAGGGTACGGCTCACACTGGATCGCCGGGGGGCGACATGAGAGACAGACTTGCGTCGACCGGCCAGCCGGTGACATGGCTGGACCGAAGACTGTCGGCTCTGGCGCCAGGCATGTCGCCGCGATCGCGCGACCTGGTCGGTTTCCTTGTGGTGATCGTCCTGGCGCAGGCGATCTTCTGGAGCTTTTACGCCTCACCGCTGTGGCCCAAGCTCGCCACCCCCCAGCTCGACCGCATCGCCTTCACAGAAACGACACTGGCCCGCCTTCCCAAGCCAACGCCCCTCGCCGCGGCGCAGGCGCAATATCGGTCGGTCGAACTGCCCCACACCGACTGCTGTGAGCCGGTCTATCTGGCGCTGAAGTTGCGTTTTGATCTGGAGGCCGTGCCCGCAGACGGCCTCGGACTGGCCGCCTATCAGCAGGTCGACAACTTCATCATTCAGGTTAACGGTTCGACTGTATTCGCCCGGGGCGAGATGACCTTCCCGGGACAGGCTTTTGAGGGACAGCGGCCGGTGGTCGAACGCATCCCGGCGGGTCTGCTGAAGGTCGGGGCCAACGAAGTGCTGTTCATCACCGTCCGGCAGGGGCTGCCCTACAGTGATCTGGTCGCGCCGATCCTTGGCCCCTGGGCCCAGGTCGCTCAATGGGCCGAGGTGCGGATGTGGCGGTCCGTCGACTACCGCCAACTGTCCGGTCTCACCACGGCCATCATCGGCCTGTTCGCCCTGATGCTGGCGTTTCGCGGCCCCCAGAACCGCTTTGCCCTCTGGCTGGCCATGCTGGGTGGAGCCTGGACCGCCTATGTCCTGTATGGCCTGGTTCTGGATCCGCCCTTCGGCGGCCTTATGCGCTTGTGGCTGTTCTTCGTGGTCAATGCCCTGACCGCCATCAGCCTTGCGGGACTGATCGACGCCTGGACGGAGCGGCCGTGGCCCCGGTTCCAGCTGGTCCTGATTGGCGTCTTCCTTGCGTTCGTGACCTTCTGTGCCGTCTGGCTTTGGACCCGCCCCATGCCCGGGGGCTATGACGCCCCGGCCCTGGCCTGGGTCTGGCTGTCGGTCGCGCTTGGCGTGACTGTGGTGGCCCGGCTGATCTGGCATTTCGCCACGACGCCGGAGCCCCGGCGGCTGGAAGCGGCCCTGCTTGGTATCTGCGCCACCTGCGTGGTGCTGGACGCGGTCGGGGAGCATTTCGGACTGACCCCGGGCGGCTTTCTGCTGGATTCCACGCCACTGCTGTTGCTGGCACTCGTGGCCGCCTTCCTCCAGCGCAACTTCACCCTGTTTCGCTCAGCGGTCGGCCTCAATGCCCTGCTGGCGGACAGCCTGGCGGTGCGTGAGGCCGAGCTGGAAAGCGCCCACGCGCGCGAGCGCGACCTGGTCCGCAGCCAGGCCCATGACGACGAGCGCCGCCGCATCATGCGCGATATGCACGACGGTCTGGGCAGCCAGTTGATGAGCATGCTGCTGGCTGCGCGGCGGGGTAAGGCCGAACCCGCAGCCGTAGCCGAGGGGTTGCAGGCGGTCATCGACGAGATGCGACTGATGATCGACTCCATGGACTCGGTCGGAGAGAGCCTCGCCTCCGCCCTGACGACGTTCGAGGATCGTGTCCGTCCCCGCATCGAAGAGGCCGGCTTCGTTCTGGTCTGGAACAGCCTGGTCGATAGCCGCCTGCCCGACTATCCCCCGCGGGTCGTGCTGCAGGTGTTTCGTATCCTGCAGGAGGCGGTGACCAACGCCCTCAAACACTCCGGCGGCGACCGCATCGAGATCGTCGTCGCCCCGGGCGCGGATGACGACACCGTGCGCCTGACGGTGAGTGACAACGGCCGAGGCATGGCCACCCGGGGGGCCTCGGGGCATGGCCTGCGAAACATGCAGAGCCGCGCCTCGCTCGTCGGCGCCACACTGGAGATCCGGGCCGCTCAGCCGGGCACCCATGTTGTGCTGACCCTGCGTCTGCCCCGGAAGGACCCATGATCCAGGCCGAACCGATCCACCGCATCGCCGTGCTGGAGGACGACCCCCATGTTCTGGCGCATTTCGTCGACATCATATCGGCTTCGCCGACGCTCGAAATCTGCGCGACCGCCAGCACCCTTGCCGAGGCGCGAGCCATGATCCCGCTCGCCCCCGATCTTGTTCTGTCCGACATCGGCCTGCCCGACGGCAGTGGCCTGGACTTCATATCCGAACTGAAGGCGGGGTCGAGTTGCAAAGCCCTCGTCGTGACGGCTTTTGGTGACCGGGACACGGTCGTGACTGCCCTCAGCGCCGGCGCCGACGGCTATCTGTTGAAGGACAGTTCGCCGGAAGTCATTCTGGCGGGAATCCAGGTCACGCTTATGGGCGGCGCGCCCATCAGTGCGTCTGCAGCCGTCTACCTTCTTGACCACCTGCGGCAGCGTGATCCCGGCCCGGTCGTCATGGCTGAGCCCGTGCTGGACCATTTGACGCCGCGAGAGATCGAGCTCCTCACGGTCTTTGCGCGCGGTCAGAGCTACAAGGAGGCGGCACGGTCCCTCGGCATCTCGCCGCTCACCGTCGGAAATCATGTGAAGGCCATCTACCGCAAGTTGGAGGTGAACTCCCGCGGCGCGGCCGTCTATGCCGCCTTGAGACGCGGCGATCTGCAGGTCTGATCCCCCGGCTACGGGGCCGAGAAACGGCGTGCGTCTTCCTCCCCGGAGAGGCCAGGCGGCAGGTTGTGTGAAACCGCTGTCGCTCATCAGAAGGACGACGAAATCCTCATGGCTGCAAATCCTTATTGCTCAGCTGCGAAGCGCGAGGACTACGTCCCAGTGCCAGCTCTTCGCTCGGCTAAAATTTCGATGGGGCCGGCCTAGGCCCGATGGAGACAGTTTCCCATTGGACTGACAGCACCGCGCATTTAGCCACCTTGGCCCTCGCGCACGAGGACAACCGGGGCGGCCAGACCGGACCGCCCCGTCGTCGGCAGGTCTACGCCCAGCCCCAGTCGTTTTCGGGCGACAGGACGTCGGCGCCGGAAGTGTCGGGCAGGAAGAGGCCGTGGCCGAGGTCGGCCCACAGCGCCATCTTGAGCGCCACACTGTCCGGCAG